>JANOXZ010000216.1:0-2016 GCA_031418695.1 Synechococcales cyanobacterium VAR_35_metabat_10 | reverse complement strand
TGCTTCCAGGTCCATGAACTTCTCGAGCCTGAGTTTAAAAACCTTGCCGATCTGTTCCATCAAACCCGATAAAAGCGCCTGTTTGGTTGGAAAGTGATGCAGCAGCCCACCTTTGCTGACCCCGGCCAGAAGTGCAACCTGCTCGAGTGTGACGCGGTTGATGCCTTTGGAAACGACCAGTTGCGCGGCGGCCCGCATCAGTTTTTCTCGGGTTTCTATTGGGTTTTTCTTTGACATGTGAATACCGTCCAGTCAGACTGTTTACTGTACCGTCCAGTCAGACTGTTTGATGTAATTTTGGGCACACTCGAACCTACAGCCCAAAAAAACCCCGAGCCAGACATGCCAGTTCACAACGCGCAGATCTGAACCCAGGACCAAAACCACCATCAAACCTTTCCTGAACACAAAATCCTGGGATGCGGGGGTATTTGAGCCCCAAACAATTCCCGATAACCTGTATTCTCGAACCCAGAGGCTCGAGCCTGTACAGGACGGACTGCGTTCAGGTTTTGTATTCATGTTTTGTATTCATGTTTTATTGTCAAACTGCCGAATCATGAGCCAAGCCAAACATCGACCGGGGGCGGTCACGCAGCACCAAACCAAATCACCAAACCGCAGACACCGACATTCATCAACCCTGAGCCCAAGCTCATTACGAGCACACGCCCCGGTTTCATCCTCGAGTGAGGCTTGAACGTTCCGGCCTGCCCAAAAAATCCCCATGACCCGAAGCCAACCGTCAAAACGATTCCAACGCCGCTCGACGGCGGGCGTAACAATTAGACCGGCACGGGTGCTGAGCCGCAGCGCTCGGGTGCTCGCGCTTTCGGTCGCACTCAGCCTCGGTGCGGCGGGAATGGGCAGCATCGCCGAGGCCAAAACCATCAAGATCCTCGAGGCGGACCGGCTCGAATTGCGCAACGTTGTCCCGCCCGGCGGCGGCGAGACGCAAGAACTGGTGATCATCACCGGCACGCCCGCGATCATTCAGGTCGATGATGACGAACTCGAGGCCGACCGAATCGAGTACAACAAAACCAAACGCACCCTGACGATCATCGGCAACGGCATTTACCGCACCAAATCCGAAACGGTCGCCGCGCAGGATTTAACCGTGGACCTCGAGACGCAAGGACTTCAGGGCGAGGACGTGCTGATCTCGACCAAAGAAATCGATGTGATCGGCGTTTCGGCCGAACGGGTTCCCGGACAGTTGGATGTCGTCGACGGGTACTTTTCGCCCTGCGCCCGTTGCGGCCGCACCCCGAACGATTACGGCTTCCGTGCCGAATCCTTGACCTTGTATCCCGGCGACCGCCTGATCGGCCGCAACGTCACGGTCTTGATCGCCGAGGAACCGGTGATGTTCTTGCCGATCGTGGTGCTGTTACTGAACGATCCGGCCAGACAACCGCGCTTGGCCATCAAAACCGATGACCCGATTGACGGCACCACCCTCGAGGCCGACCTGCCATTCGTGACCGGCGATTACGGCATCGGTTTTACCTTCCTGCGATACTTCGAGAAACGCACCCCCAGTTTCGGTGTCGGCTTCGAATGGCAACTTTACAACCTGTTCGACATGACCAATCAAAGCAAACTGTTCTTTTTGATCCTGCCGCCCAAACCCAAAACCGCAGGCTCGAGCACAGAATTCGGCATCGGCAATCAGGCACTGCTCGCCTATCAACTCGACAGCAAAGGCGTGATCGAACTGACCCCCGGCGCGGAACCCGAAGATGCACTGCCAGACATCAAATTCGAGGCGCAAGTGACTCGGGCCGACAGCGGCATCAAACCCGAAGACCTACGCGGCCTGAGCGGATCGGACCAACGCAGCGACTACAGGATCAAACTCGATGTCGCCACGCCCGATTACACCGCCAGCCTGATCGCCAACGGCGCAGTCGATCACCGCGACCTGAGCGGTTTGAAATCCGACGATCCGAGACGCGAAAATTTTGGCAACCTGACCCAACTGCTCCCAGAGTTCAGCTTCAACGCGCTCGG
>JANOXZ010000215.1:0-5673 GCA_031418695.1 Synechococcales cyanobacterium VAR_35_metabat_10 | reverse complement strand
CCCCTTAAAGAAGGCGAAAACGACTTTAGTATTCGCTACCAAAACGAAGAAGTAAAAATCAAAGTCACCCGCGAACCAAAAGTAGCCGCCGCACCCACCACCGGCTTCCGAGAAGAAGGCTTTGAACCCAGAGGCAACGTCAGCGCTATGACCGGCGACACTCTTTGTTTTGGCGCTACTGCTCCAGAAAATGCCAAAGTATCAGTAGATATCCAAGGTGGTGGCAGTATTCCGCTGCAATCGCAAAATCCTCAGATTGCTTTACCAGCTAACAACGCCGCTTTAAACGATGGTGGTGAACCTCAAGCTTTGTATGGAGCTGGTCGATATTTAGGCTGTGCGATCGCCAAAGCAACTGGCATTGTTGGTCCGGCCACCTATCGCCTCGAAGCCAAGGATCCAATCACAGCGAAGCTGGCTTCTCCGGTTTCAGTGCCAGCTCCCAGCAAAATTGAAATTTTATCTCCAGTTAACTTAGATATCGCCGAAGTAGTTACCGATAAAGCGGTTGCCCGCACCGGTCCAAATAGCAATTTCAGCCGGGTTACTCCTTTATCTAAAGGCATCAAAGCTACCATCGTTGGCCGCCAAGACGGCGACAACAATGGCAAAATCGCTAACTGGGTGCATTTAGACTACGGTGCTTGGGTGAATTCTAGTGATTTAAAGATCACTAGCGGTAAAGCCGTGCCCCCGAAGTCGATTATTCGCAGCGTGCGCAGCCAAAAGCGCGATGGACATACCGATGTGCTGTTTCCGTTGGAAGTAGCCGTGCCCATATCGATCGAACAAACCGAGCGTAATCTGAAGCTCACCTTATACAACACCATTGCTCAAACCGACATAGTGAGACTAGGTACCGATCCAGTGATCGAAAAAGTAGATTGGAAACCTTTGCAGCCTCATCAGGTGGAATACACCTTTACTTTTAAAACCAAACAGCAGTGGGGCTATCAATACCGTTACGATGGCACTACTTTTGTGCTCTCCTTCCGTCACCCACCCAAACTTGCGCTGCAATCCAAAAAGCCCCTCACTGGAGCCAAAATATTGATCGATCCTGGTCATGGTGGCAAAGATTCTGGAGCAGTTGGAGCCAACGGTTACACCGAAAAAGAAGCAACCCTATTTGCTTCTAAGCTCTTGGCCAATGAATTAGTTGCACGAGGAGCAACAGTCTACCTAACCCGCGAAACTGATAAGTTTGTAGAGTTAGACGATCGCCGAGCTTTAATAGACAAAATTGAACCAACTATTTCGCTTTCGGTACATTACAACTCCTTACCTGATGGCGGTCAACCTGATAAGGTTAAGGGTTTCTCGACCTATTGGTATCATTCTCAAGCCCAAGGCTTAGCCAACTTCTTACATACTTACGTCACCCAATATGGTGGTCGTCCCCAGTACGGTGTCACTTGGGATAACTTGGCCTTGGCCAGACCAGCCGAAGCTCCTTCGGTACTTTTGGAGCTAGGCTTCATTAGCAACCCCGAAGAGTTTGAGTGGATCACTAACTCTAATGCTCAACAGCAAATGGCCAAAACCCTTGCTAGCGGAGTAGCACAGTGGTTTAAGACGGTGAACTAACCCAAAAAGTAGGCTAAACTAGACCCTGTTCAGCCTATCAAAATTCCACCCTCCAGATCCCATAAGGAGCTTGTAGCCTTGGACGAATTACGCACTGCCCTCGAATTAGCCACTGATGATGAGTTACAGCAGCTCACCCGGATTTTGTTCTGCCGCAAATTTAACCCTCTTGATTATATGGGCACTCCAGAGCCTCTAGATATTCAGAGTCAAGAGCGGGTGGAGTGGATAGATTCGATCGAACAGCGTTTTCGCCATTTGGCTGCCGATGGATTGACAGTCTTACAAGGTCGGACTCAAGAAGTCACCTACCGCCAAGCAATCATTCAAGTCTGCCGCTATCTGAAGATTCCCTATTCCAAAAAACTTAGCACCGAAGACCTCGAAGCCGAATTATTTGTGCATTTGATGGGAAAAGCCTACAAAGAACTCCCCAGCACCGAACAAGCAGCGATTACCATCAAGATTCAAAAATCTTTGAGTACCTCTAATTTAGCTAAGCCGTTACCAGTCCATATTCAACATGACCCAATGAAGCTGTTTCTCACTGGCAGCAGCGCTTTGGTGGTCAGCTCAGTAATTCAACCGGTGGTATTGCAACAAATCGCCCGTCAGTTTGCCATTCATTTGGCCACTTATCAAATTACCCAGCAAGCTTTAGTCAAAGGTGGTATTGCCACCGCAGGTCAAGTCCAAACTTATGTGACAATGCAGCTAGCTAAGCGCGGTATGGTTACAGCAGCGGCTAGTCAGGGAGTAGTAAGAGGAATGTTTGCTTTCTTGGGGCCAGCCATGTGGGGCTGGTTTTTTGCTGATCTGGGCTGGCGGGCAATTTCTACCAACTATGGACGCATTATTCCGGCGATCTTAGCTTTGGCACAGATTCGGTTGATTCGTGGCAGCTATTTAGATTCTGAAACTTACTGGGAAATCGCATAATTGAGACAAGATTGCCTACTAGAGAAATCGAAAATCGATATTGCTCTCTATCTTTCAATCTCCTCTGGCAAGAATTTGTTAAACTGAACAAAATCTATACCTAGAGCTTACTGGCTATGAGCATTACTCTAAATTCTGAGCAGGAATCAATCGTCACCGATCTAATTGCGACAGGCAGCTTTCAAACTGCTGATGAAGTACTCCAAGCTGCGCTTAGGCTACTAGAAACAGAAAGACAATCTTATCAAACATGGTTAGCCGAAACTCGCGAAAAGGTACAAGAAGGAATCGAATCACTCGACCGGGGTGAAGGTATCGATGGTGAAACAGTGGTAAATGAATTACTAGCAAAGTTACAGCGAGCTAAAGAGGCTCGAAAATGAGTCTGTATGTCATCTCTCAGCCTGCAATTCGTGATTTAGAATCGATTTCGTCATATTTTGCTGATGTAAATATTGAGGCTGGAGAAAAGTTTTTACAAGGGTTTAGCAATCGCTGTCAGCAGCTTGTCAGCTTTCCGAATATTGGTCGTAGTTATGACAGTCTACAACTAGGGCTGAGAGGATTGCCATTAGAAGGATATATTATTTTGTATAGAGCAATTAATGACTGGGTTGAAATTGTACGTGTTGTTAATGGCCGACAAGATTTACGCTTGTTATTTAACAACTAAACCAGTAGATATTATTTTTTTAAGTCGGGACAAAATAGTAAGATAAAGTTATAAGTTCTATGATGTTAAAACAACCCCAATCTGGCTCTTCTGATGCTCAAAAGATCGAAGAGTGGGTTAAAGGGACTCTATACTTAGTAGGCACTCCGATCGGCAACCTAGAAGATATAACTATGCGGGCATTGCGGATCTTGAAAGAAGTAGATCTGATTGCTGCTGAAGATACCCGCCATACCGGGAAACTATTGCATTATTTTCAGATTAAGACTCCCCAAATTAGTTGCCATGAACACAACGAGCAGCAAAAGATTCCAGAGATTTTAGAGAAGCTGCAAAGCGGTAAATTGATCGCCCTAGTTACTGATGCCGGAATGCCAGGGATTTCTGATCCGGGCTATGTTTTAGTGGCAGCCTGTGTCGCTGCCGGTGCAACTGTTGTCCCGATTCCTGGTGTCACCGCTCTCGTCACTGGTTTAAGTGCTTCTGGTTTGGATACTAGCCGGTTTGTGTTTGAAGGATTTTTACCAGTCAAAGGTGAGATACGACAGGCGCAGTTACAGGCATTAAAATCGGAGGTGCGCACCACCATTTTTTATGAATCTCCCCATCGCATCGCTAAAACATTAGCGGATTTAGGAGAAGTTTGTGGTGCCGATCGACAGATAGTATTAGCCCGCGAACTCACTAAAATGCACGAAGAGTTTTGGCGGGGCAGCATCGGCGAAGCGATCGAACTCTACAATCAGCGTGAACCTAAAGGCGAATACACGGTTATTTTGGCTGGCATTGTGCAGTCAGAGATTACCTGGACAGATGAATCGATCGTTGCTGAACTATCGCAGTTGTTGAAGAATGGAGTGTCTCGATCAACAGCCAGCAAACAGTTAGCCGAATTAACTGGTATCAACAAACGGCATGTTTATCAGTTGTCATTGGCGATCAATTCTAAAAAAACTTAACTTAATATTCAATACTCCACACGACTAAATTTGAATTAGAAAAGCATAACTATTCACTAGATACCAATTATTTTCTTTAAAATCCCTAGGATATTAGACACTGGCATCAGTGGATACTCTTGAGGCTCTATGAAAACTCGATCGCCCTGAAGTCTCAGAAATTGCCAAAGCGTCCCATTCGTCACCACCCCATAGACTGCCGGAATAGTTTCCTCCGAGAGTGCATTGAGCTTCTGTGCGGCCACCATCTCAGCAATACACTGACCCCATCCACTATTCAAATCGCCCTGCTTTGCTTCCACCATTACTACCACAGGGGATTCGATCACAACTTGCCCAGGAGATCGAGTAATCAAATAATCACAGACCCCATTCAGACCCAAGCTGGCATCAAAATTAAAAGTCTTACCAGAGAATAAGCTGATGCGATCGCTGAAAAGTTCATGGATTTCCACCAACACCGGCATAATAATCAACTCCGATTTTGCCTTCTCTGTACCCATAATCCGCGCCAAGTCTGTACCGCGTCGCAAAGATTCCAACAACCATTCACTGGGCTGCACCGCTGCCACTTCCCCCAAAAAAGCCGTTGCTGTCACCCGCAGATGAAAATCTTGATTGACTTTCTCGATCGTGAAATCACTGTAAGACATAGAATTCCAGACAGAATAATTACCTTCATAGGCAACAGATGTGCTATGGTCTGCCGCGTGTTGCAAGATCCTAATGCACACTTTATCAGGAAATTTGGGCAAGAATTTCTTGCTTTTTTTTAGCACAGCTTTTTGGTAAGATACAATCTAGTCGCCATAGGGCATTGGGAGACTCTAAACGAACGTGGAGACTGAGTAAGACTGCCTTGGTAGCATCAGCCTGTGAAACGTTAAAAAATCACTGCATCTTTAGGGCGGTGAGGTATGTCAATACACTCTATTTTTGGTGAATTATGGGACAGCGGACAAAGCTCGGTGACATTCTCAGACCATTGAACTCCGAATACGGCAAAGTAGTTCCAGGTTGGGGCACCACTCCAGTTATGGGCATATTCATGGCCTTGTTCTTGGTATTTTTATTGATTATTCTTCAGATCTACAACTCCTCATTGGTGTTGGATGGATTCTCCGTTAACTGGAACGGTGGCCAATAAATTAGAAAACAGTAAGTTAGTAAATCGTCTTTGAGACTGTATCAAAGACCAAACTGCAAAGCAGGAGCTTACCCTCCTGCTTTTTCATACCCCAAAAAACATGAGCAAAGAACCCACACCCCAGAAACACCCCCAAGAACGACGCGATCGAGAGGCTTTAAACCTGATTTCTCAGAGTCCGGTGGGCGACCCATTGGCCTTGGCCGAGCTAGCCAGACTGCGGATTCGGTACGAAGGCTTTCCGGGGGCGATCGAAATCAAAGAAACCCTCGATCAAATCTTGCGCCGCTGGAACCTGACCGAAGCTGAGCTATTTGCCAAAACTCGTGAGATACATCAAAGTGAGCGAATTTATCAAGTTAAAAGCA
>JANOXZ010000214.1:0-3945 GCA_031418695.1 Synechococcales cyanobacterium VAR_35_metabat_10 | reverse complement strand
GTGGGATCGGATTGGTCGGTGAGGGAACCAGCCGAAGATGAGGTGTTGACGATGCGACCAGCTTCGGATTTACGTAATAGTGGTAAGAATTCGCGCATCATCATAAATAGACCGAAGACGTTGGTTTGATAAATTTGTAGCATTAGCTCTGAAGACATTTGTTCAAAACTGAAAATGCCTTGAGCAAATTCGGGATGAATGCCAGCATTGTTCACCAGGATATCGAGTTTGCCGTAGCGATCGGTTACAGTCTGGACAGCTTGCTTGATGCTAGCTTCGTTGCTCACTTCCAGCAGAATAAAATCAGCAACGACTGAGATAACTACACCAGCCATACTATGTCCGACCAGAATTACATTGGTGTGATCGCCAATTGCAGCAATCACTGCATCACGATAGGCATCCAAAGATACGTTTTCTGGTAGCGTTGCATCTTCCCCATGTGCGGGTAGATCGATCGTCAGGACATTGTGCCCCAATGCTTCCAGCATTGTTATAACTTCTACCCAGCAAAATTTGCCCAGCCAGGAGCCATGAACTAAAACATAAGTATTGTTTGCCATTGTTTTAAATTGGTAGGACATGATAATTGGGCAGTCGTCCCTTAATTTACTACTGCGGCCAGCACCAGTTTGGCAGTTGCAGCACCAGAGTTTTGCTGCTGCCCTGTAATCAAATTGCCATCTTGAACAGCGTGAGCAGCAAAAGCTTCCTTTGTAACAAAATTTGCACCTAACTTGTTGGCTTCGTCTTCGATGCGGAAGGGCATCATCCTCTGACCAACCACTTGATCACCGTAATCTTCCTCGCTATTGGCAAAACCCGTGATGTTTTTACCTTGAATTAAATATTTGCCATCAGGTAGTTTGGCTTCTAGTAGAACACAGGTGCCATGACAAAGTGCCGCAGTGGGTTTGCCTGTGGCATAAAAATCAGCAAACAGTTGGATGAGAGCTGTATTTTGGCGGAAGGTGAACATCGGCGATTGACCGCCACAAACTACGATCGCCTCAAAAGTACCCATGTCGAGATTAGCGATCGCGGGTGTATTTTCTAGCAATTGCATAAATTCTGGTCGATTGATGTAACTCAACGACAGCGTATCGTCCTTCGAGTAACCAGAGGCATCGCGAGGATCGCTGTAGCCATCAAATTCTACCTTGCCACCATTGGGGCTAGCGATCGTCACTTGGCAACCAGCTTTGGTAAATTCTGCGTAGGGATGAATCAATTCTGATGCCCAGAAGCCCACCGGCCACCCCAGAGTTGTGGAAACCGATGGATTGGCAACAATAAGTAAAATGTTGTGGCTCATAAGATTCTCTGTTGTAAAGATTCCTTTTGAGTATGAATTATGTATAATTCATTTGTCCAATGGATATTTTGTATAAACTTTATTCAGCTCATGAATCTTACTGGGATCGACCTCAATCTGTTAGTGGTTTTTGATGCAATCATGACCGAAGGCCAAGTCACTCGTGCTGGAGAAAAATTAGGGTTGAGCCAACCGGCAACTAGTAATGCCCTGGCACGACTGCGAAATTTAACGAAGGATGAGTTATTTATCAGAAATAGTGGTAGGTTGCAACCTACGCCTGTGGCGATCGCCTTAGCACAACAAATTCAGCCTGCTCTAAACCAAATCCAAACAGCGCTATCCCCACCACAACCCTTCGATCCCCTGACTAGCGATCGAGTCTTTAGCATTGGCATGAATGACTACGTAGAATTTGTCCTCTTGCCCCCGTTATTAGAAAAATTGGCCACCACGGCACCCTACATCAAAATTCAAGTGCGATCGGGTAATCGAGAGCAACAGTTAGCACTGTTAGATCACGGTGAAATTGATTTAATGTGTGGATTATTTCCAAACAAAATTGCTTGGCACGAACAACAGTTGCTGTTTCAAGAACAGTTTGTTTGTGTCTGCCGTCGCAATCATCCCTCGATCGGTGATACTATTTCACTTGATGATTATGTAGCTACCGATCATTTGTTAGTGTCGGTTCAAGAAGACATGGTGGGGCGGGTGGATTTTCTCTTAGCCCAGCAAAATCTTACTCGCAATATTGTGGTGTCAACTCCACACTTTTTGGTTGCCCCATCGATCTTGGCTCGGACTAATCTGGTCGCCACTTTGGTAGAAAGAATTGCCAAAGAGTTTGCTCCCATCCTGAATTTAAAAATCTTGCCCTGCCCACTACCACTTCAGGGGTTTTCGGTATTTATTCGCTGGCATCAAAGCATGGGCGATCGCGATGCGAATGCTTGGCTGAGAGGAGTCATATTAAAGGTGTCGAAGAATATTTAAATCTAATTTGTTCCATATTATAGTTAATTAGCAGCATCACCCATTAGTTCCATTCCCAAACTCTGAATCGCTGCATTCGATCTCGCAGTGTTGACTTTCCCCAATCGATCATCGTCTGGTGCCATTGGATTGAGCAGTATTCGATCGATCACCTCCCGCCATTGCTGTGCTCGTTGACACTCATTGATTTCTTTAGAAAGCGGCCAATAATCATTATTGCAATATGCCATAGAAATAAGAAAACTCACAATTTCAGGATCACATCGATTCAGCGACACGCATAGCAACAATATTGTAACTGCATAACAAGCGCAATTGCCAAAATCTTCATCTATTAATGCCCTTTGCATCTGAGATTGCATTCGCCAAGCGAGGAACTCTAGGGCAGCGATCGATACGTCATCACCAAGATACAGCGCACTATCAAGAAGCTGAATAATCGTAGAATCTTCTCCCTCGATATGGTTCCAATCTTCGTCCCGATCTTCATCATTTTCCGGTTCAAGCGAAGCCCAAATTAGCGCCGTACAAGCAAACAGACGCATCCAATGATTGCGTGTGGAGATCCCTCCATCTTGTGATTTCAGACTCTCCAATTCTGTCCAACGAGTTAGACAAAGCACCTCTCCAGGATGCCATTTCAGGGGTACGGGTATATTTTTTGCTCTGATTTGGTGCAGTGCGGCTAGGTGAATCTCTACGTCATCGCCATAATCGCATCTGGCGATTTTGAGCAACATTGCATCATCAATATGCTTGACCATGAGGTCAAGGAGTGGTTGATCCGATGGTTCGAGACAGTCGAGAGGATGAATTGACATACAAAGGATCAAACAGTTGCCAAAGTCGTCTGACGATCGCAACTTTGCTCAATTGAGGAGGAATATCATAAAATATTATGCTAACTATGCAGAAAATGCAAAAGTGTCATGGACAAGCTTAAAAGTTTGATAATTTTCTTGCGATCTGCTCAACACCAGAGCTTTTCGGAAGCAGCGCGGCAGTTGAGCATGTCACCTTCGGCAGTAAGTCGAGCTGTGGCCAGACTAGAAGAAGATCTGGGCATTCGCTTATTGCAACGCACCACCCGCAGTTTGACCCTGACCGAAGATGGCACCAAATACTTCGATCGCTGTCAGCAGATTTTGGATGAACTAGAAGCCGCAGAACTCGAAATCAAACAGTCTCAATCAATGCCTACCGGTACTTTGCGGCTGAATTTGTCGATCGCGATCGGCAAAATGTTTATCGCCCCCCGCTTGCCAGAGTTCGCGCTCCAGTATCCAGATTTGAAGTTGAATGTGTCCTTTAGCGATCGCATCAGCGACATGATCGAAGAGGGTATTGATGCCACTGTACGGGTGGGTGTGAGCACCGATAGCAGTTTACGGATGCAGGCGGTAGCCAAAACTTATGCGATTACTTGTGCAGCTCCTAGCTATTTGCAGCAAGCTGGAATCCCCCGTCAACCCGCAGAAATTGCGAATCATCGCTGTGTGAATTTTGTGTTGCCCCAAACTCGCCGCGAGATCGAATGGAAATTTGAACGAGATGGGCAGGCAATGTCGTTACCGATCGATAGCTATCTACAATTCGATTATGCCGAGGCGTTGCTGATGGTTGCCTGTCAGGGG
>JANOXZ010000213.1:0-2911 GCA_031418695.1 Synechococcales cyanobacterium VAR_35_metabat_10 | reverse complement strand
GTTTGTCGTAATTCTTAAAACTACAACTATCTATTCGCCTATCGTTAGCGATTGGGTAAATTTGAGCTGTAACAAATCTAAAAATGTCCAAAGTCCAATACTATCAAGTAGATAAATTAAATGAAGATAAGCGTGAAGATGCCTTTATTACTGCGGAGGAGCTAGCCGACAAAGCCAGTGGTATTGATCGAGTTGGCTATTTACGCATGGATGTAGATAATCTAGGTCAGATTTTTGCCAACGGATTGCAAGAGCGCAGCTTACCGCAACTCGCCGCCCTATCTCGTCAAATGAACTACTTTTTCAAAGTCTATCTCAACAGCTTGGCGGCAAAGCGACAAGAAAATTCTCCTGGTTTCAGCCAGCTAACTAGTGACCCACGCTTAGAACTACTCTTTATTTATACTGGCGGTGATGACATTTTTATTAGTGGAGCCTGGAACCAAATTGCCGAATTTGCTGGTGATGTCTATCAAAGCTTCCGCACTTACACCAGCTACAACCCCAGTATTACCATTTCTGGGGGTATCAGCATTAATACTATCAAGTACCCTCTTTACCAAGCCGCTGCCGATGCTGGCAAAGCTGAACACCTCGCCAAAGATAACGATCGAGATAGTCTGAATCTATTTGGTCAAACCTTTAAATGGTCGCATTGGCTAGGTGAAATCGACGAAGATCATTCAAAGGATGCTGCATATCTTCAAGGGGTTGATCCTCTCAACACCAACATTCTCAGCATCATTACCAAATTAAATAATCCTAAAATCGACTATTCCCGCGCTTTCTTGCGAAACATACTGATTTTGGCCGATATTCGAGATCGCAAAATTCAAGACCTTAAAAAGACCGATCCCAATCGCAATGACCTAATTTACTACCTGCATTTACCCCAACTGAACTATGCCATTTCTCGTTTACCGCAAAAGGTGCGTGAAGACCCGGAATTTATTGAAGTCCGCCAAGCCCTACTCAATCCGCGATCATCTCCCTACTTCCGGGCGATCGTTACCTGGATCGAGCTATTAAAACGTAAATCTGGAGCCAATCAACATGACAGATACGAGTAAAGCGATCGTCGATCGCATCACCAAATTCACAAATTTTAGCGAATATGGTATCCGTGACCTAGTGCTAGATGCTGAAAACTTGGGTGGAGACCTCAAACAAAACCGTCTGGAAACCAATCAAGTGCGCAAGTTTTTGGATGCTGTCAAGCGGATAAAAGCTAATCTGGTTGACGAAGTGAGTGATGATCAAGATTTGCTAAAAGCCAACCTGGTTGACAAAGAAAACAAGGAGCAAAAGCTTTCCAAAAATGACTTAATTGAGATTGTCCTGCTCAAACCTAAACTGGCTTATGCCGCTGCCCGACAAAGATCTGCTGAGCCGCTACAGGCAGTACTCGATGCCTCGATCGACAGAGTTCATACTGTTACCGATTTTAAGCGTTTAGTACAGTTTGTCGAATCAATCATTGCCTATCACAAAGCCGCTGGAGGTAAATAACCATGACTAATGCCAACATTATTGATCGTCCTCAAAAGCCCTTATTGGGGAAAATATTAATCATCAGTGACTTAGTTGCCGAAACTGGTCTACATATTGGTGGTGGTGCTGAAACCCTAGATATTGGCGGCGTTGATAAACCCGTAATTCGTGACCCGCTCAGTAACCAGCCTTATTTACCTGGTTCCTCGCTCAAAGGCAAACTGCGATCAATTCTAGAGAGAATACATAATAAACAGCTAAATCGTTCTGGAGCAGGGGTTAGTCGCTATGAAAGCGATGATTTATTAGATGGTTACACTGCGATCAATAAGAAAGCGGATTCTCCAACTATTCCCTATGAAGGGGCGCGGACTTGTGTTATTAGCCGAGTATTCGGATCCACAGGTGGCAGCAACTGCTTAGTGAAAGAAGCTGATGCGATCACTGAAGAATTGGAATATGACCCTAAAAAAGCCAGATCTATCAACGGTCATCAGTATGTACCAATCAAAGGTAGGAATGCTCCAGCACGTTTAATTGTGCGTGATTGCCATCTAGAAAAGACCTCTGCTAACCAACTTAAGCAGATTGATACCGGGCTATATATGACCGAATGGAAATTTGAAAACTCCATCGATCGCATTACTGCTGCTGCCAATCCTCGCCAGTTTGAAAGAGTGCCGATGGGTGCCAAGTTTAAATTTGAATTGGTTTACACTGTAGAAAATATGGAGCAAGCCCAAGAAGACCTGCAAAATCTGGCGATCGCCTTGGCGATTTTAGAAGACGATGCTCTTGGTGGGCATGGTTCGCGGGGATATGGCAAAATCAAGTTTTCTAACTTTCGCTTGAATTATCGTAGCCTAGATTATTATCGACAAATCGTAGCCGGTAGCTCACCAGAGAGTTCTTTGGCTAACGATATTACAGATACCACTGATCTACTGTCTCGGTTAGATAACAACAACTGGCAACGCATGTTACCAGGAGCTTCTAATGGCTAAATGGCAGCTAGTTAAACTAGATTTTGCAGAAAACCCGGTACATTTTGGCGAAGTCGGGATTGGCTTAGAATTTACCAGTGAGCATCTACACTCTGATACCTTCTTTAGTGCCTGGTTTTCGGCTTACGCACAGTTGTATTCTGATCAACAGATCAAGCATCTATTTGATCGATTCCTTACCTCCAGCCCACCATTCCAAATTAGTTCCACCTTTGTCTATGGTCAAGATAAAAATAACGAATGTGTTTATTATTTACCCATCTTGCTACAGCAACCATGACCGGGCTGAACCGCGCAATAGCGCCGCAGCGCAGATAATCCCCGTAGCTGAACCCGCCCGGCACGATCACCGCCTGCGCGTCACCCAGCGAGTTCTCCTTGTGCCAGACGAACCGGGCGGCGTGACCAAGGAGCCG
>JANOXZ010000212.1:0-10701 GCA_031418695.1 Synechococcales cyanobacterium VAR_35_metabat_10 | reverse complement strand
GCATGGAGAGTATTCTCAATACTACACAAAAAGTTGCTAATCTAGCAAGTGCCTTGGGACTATCATCCAGTGAACGTTTGGGTCAACTACAAGAACTGTCTAGAACTATTGGTGGTGAGGCTCATCGAGTCGAAAAAGCCTATCAAAGTATGACGGATCAGTTTGAGAAAGCTCTTATTCAAGGAAATAAAGAACTAGCAAGTTATTTAGATAAGGCTAATGAGTCTTATGTGGGATATTTTACTGCTTTTGACTCGGCTACTACCAAGGTTTACAAAGAACTCAATAATACTTCGGGTGAATTAGCAAAAGCTGCCCAGTATTTAGTAGTTGCAGCTGATCACCAAAATAGAGTGGAGAACAACTAGTGATGAATAATATAGATGATTCAGAAGTTGATTTGGGTACAACAGGAGAAGAGAATGCCGGAGTTTATCTATCAATTAGTGACTTAATGTCAAGTTTATTGATGATTTTTGCAATGTTATTTATTTCAGCTCAGATTCAACTCGAAGCTAAAATCAAGGAAGCAGAAGTCATCAAAACCCAGATTGAAAAATACAAAAAAGCTGTCGATGAATTGCCTGTCAGAATCCTCAATGCATTAGAAGATAAAATGGGAAATCAAGGACTATTTACCGTGGACAAAGAAACCGGTGATGTCAGTATTGGTGATCGTATTCTTTTTGATAGTGGGAGTGCAGAGCTAAAACCAGCAGGCAAGCAATTTCTTGCTGGATTCATTCCTGTTTATAGTAGCGTAATATTTTCTGATGATTTATTTCATAAGCAAATTACTCGCGTAATTATAGAAGGCCATACTAGTTCTAATGGAGCAGAAAAAGATAATATGGAATTAAGCTTAAGACGCGCTCTAGCCGTTTCTAATTATATTTCTTCTGCTGAAACCATTTTCCCCACGAAAGAGCGTTTTAAACAAAAAATCTTAGCTTCCGGGCGTGGTGAAATTGAAAGTAATGAAAAAATTGATGACCCTCATGATCGAAAAGTAGTATTTCGCTTCCAATTCAGGCGTGAAGATTTTAAGCAATTCTTAGGATCGTCCAGTGAAAAAAATTCTTCTTCTACTAAGGAATAATTACTATAGTAGTCCGAAATCAGTTTGTGATTGAGCAGGGCTTTGAGGCCAGTCTAGCTCATCAATTCATTTAGGATTGTTATATTCGGCAATATGTTACCAATTTATATTGATGATTCAAATGGAGTAGCTAAAGCTATGAATTTTACATTTACTAAAATCAGCCTACCAATTTTAATAACTCCAAAACCCTTTGAATTGCTGAAAATACTAGAGCAATTGAAAGATAGTCCAATTAACTATAATCTATTGCTACAGAATATTCCAGATATAGATTTTTCTCGTCTACGCAATATGGATGAAATCATGGGAGCTATTGACGATGATTTAGCTGATAGCATACATTTACTAGAGTGGCTTTATTGTGTTTCCTATAAAGGTGTCTGGGATACTTTTCATCCAAGTAGAAGCTGGTCTACTTCGAGAAAAATCTGGTCTATGGCCAATCACATAAAACCATTAAAGCATTTTCTATTTTGGAATTTAGTTCTAACTTATAGTGGCAATGAGAATAGCAAGTTAACTGATTCGTTAGTAAATAGTTTCCAAGCATCTACTTTTAAAGATTTAGAGGATGTGAGAATCATCAATATAATTAATATATTAACATGTGAATCTTCGAGTATTAATATTGCAAAAATCAGTCAAAAATATTCTCTCACTCCTCAAGATCTTTTCAGTTCTCTTAAGTTACCTATCTATGGAATTGAGCCATTGACTTCAGCATACAATAATATTGCTAATTTGTTCATAAACACTAATAACCCTAGTAGTAGTCAGGTACAATGGCTATTGGATTGTTTAGACCAAATGTCGGTAAAGCAAGAAATAGAAGCTGTTAATAAATTACTGATTGCCATTGGATCTGAGATTGTAATTCATCATCCTGCTTTGGTGATGTGGATTACTACTAAGTACAGTCAGTCAAATGATAACAACTACTGGTTTGAACTCTCGACTGATGCTAGAGAAGCTTTACGTAAATGGCAAGGTGTTGTTAATTACAGTGATTTTCAAAGAATGGTGGATATTGTTTTAGGTCATTCTGAAATTAGGTTCCAAGATCATGAAAGAAGGCGGCTACAAAACCGTCAAGTATTTTGGTCAAACTATACGGATCGCTTTGAGCAAATCAGAATTTTATTACCTAAATCTTCTTTTGCTAACGTTCAAAATAGCTTGAATACCAAAGATATCTGTATATTAGAAGATGATGGTGTTGAAACTGAGATATGTATTTTTGATTTTAAAGATTGGTTGTTGGTTGAATTTTTTCGCGGCGAAGGCAGTGAAACTAGAATCTTCCCTAAAACGATAGAGATTGAGAAAAAGCTTCTTCAAGATAAACACCTCTCTGCATCTCAAATACACAATTTAGGAGGTGAAATTCACGATCATCTAAAATACTGGCAGCATGATTGTGTTAAATGGTTAAGAAAGATGGATATCTGCCCAAATGAGGATATCACAATGTTTAAAATCACACCGTACAAAAAACTTGTATATAACCATGACAGTGGATTACCAGAACTTTCCCAAGATCAGAAATGGGAACGTCGGGAAAAACTAACTAGATGGGAAAGAAGTAGACATTAAGGTAGCAGCGGTTTCTGGTTAAATATAGTGTTCTCAATCTTGACCTACAGTGATTTGTAGCCACATCAGGGATAACGCTAAGCTTACTGGAATAATTGTTCAGCCTGATTAACAATCACCATGCTTTTGGTAATTACCATCGATCGCCACTGGTCAGACTTGGGACAAAAGATTTCCTTCATTTGCTCTTTAGTACGTAGATAAACTGGGTCTGTCGCTGTAAGCCAATTATGGACATAGTTTTCTTGGCGCAGCAGCATCAACACTTTAGCAAAAGAGTAAGTGCCAAACTCTGCACAAAAATAATTGTAGTTACGAGGCTGTAGCAATTGACGAGTCCATTGGCCAATATTGCCTCTGACCTGATATTTCTTCTTGCCGCCATCAACTGCCAAAATAGACTCTGCCCCAAAATAAGTCTGTAACTGCTGTAACTCTGTCGGAGTGACCACCGTATCCATCAATAATTTGTAGGTGCCCCACTTACCTAAGCCGGTGTGGAAATCTAAATGCAGAATATTTTGGGAGTCTCCAATCCATTGAGGTAAATGCTTTTGCAGAATTTGCTGGGTTTTGCTGGCAGCTTGACCACCGAAGAACAAACCTTTAGGAAAATCGTATTGTCCTTCGGCGACAGCCTGCCAGATATTGGCAAGTTTATATTTGGCGATCGCTCCTAACATCTGGGGCATGAACCAATCAATGTTGCCCAGTCGCTCTGGATTTAAAACTGGCGATATTTTGCCATAAATCGGCGAACTACCTCGATATTCCTCCCCTGACAATAAAAAATTGCGATTCAGATCAATATTGTCTTCGTTACAACGCCGCAAATGAGCGAAACCGTAGGGGTTCAGGGCATGAATGAACACCCAGTTAAGATCGGTAGCTAATGAGCCAGAGTCCAGTAATGCCAACTGCACCGCCGAACCAAAAAATCCTTCACCACCATGTAAACCACTAGAAACCAAAATGGTGGGTCTACTTGGCAAGTATGCAGAGATAGCGACATCAATTGATAAATTCTCTTCAACTGAGTAAGACTCTGGCTGCCAGCCTAACTCTGCTGTCTTGCTACAGAATCGATCGCGAGCAGTGTGATAATTCGGAGAAAAAGTGGATTCGGGAAAGTCAATCATAATAAATTTAAAATATTTACAACTACATCATGTCCAAAAAACCATCAATTTTTCTGATAAAATTTGCAACCAGCACAAGGACCAGTAGGTAATACAGCGCAACGAATTAACTCCGATCGAGCGTTAAAACTACAATTAGCATCCCCAATAATCCAGCGCCCCTCAATTAAACTTCGCTCTTTAGGTCGATCGGCAACTTGCACATACAAAGAAATCTTTGCCAACCGATATCGCCCTGCCCTGTATTGATAACAGTGACGACGCTCTAATACCGCATAAGTAGTATTGTCTAAATCTAAATAATCACCGGGTTGCGGAGTCCAATCTAGGGTTAGTTTGTCGATCGTCGCCTGAGATTGACTAAGAATCACCTCAGTCGGCAAAGAATAGGCTTCCATGGCGTTTTACAAAAGTTCAAGCCCTCATCGTACCAAATATCGCAGAATCCCGCATATCAGAAAAATCGCCCCCATCGATTAATGGGGACGAGAAAGAAACAATATCCCGCAACGTAGGGGCGGGTTCAGCCATCAACAAAAGTGAAAACCTGAAAACGAATTATCAAAGCCCGCCCTTCAGCACGTTTAGTAAAACTGTTGATTTCGATAAATCAACAGATCTTAACGAATCAAGTTCAACAACTCTTTAGGAGAAGCTAAAAGATCGATCGCCACAAAGAAAATCTTGCCCTGAGGATCTAACAAAAAGCGCCAAGCCATGTTCATACCCACATTGGCACCAAACCAAGGAGTTTGTACTTTACCTGTCACCTTAATTTGATTGAAGCTGCCATCAGCAGGCTCATTAGTGCCTCGCTCAGGCATCAGTTTGAGATTTTGGCATTCTTCCTGCAAATAACGGAAAACCGCTTCTTTACCGACAATTGGTCTTTGGAACGGAGGCTGTAATGCACCATCTTCAGCAAACAGCTTAATAACTTCATCGAAGTCATTGGCGTTCATGTTATTGATGTAGCTCAGTACAGTGGCATTGTCTACGCCTTCGATCGCCACCTTAGTGCGCTCACTAGCCTGTTGAGGTAATACCATTGGCTCTGAAACCTTAACAGTGCCTTCCCCAACATAGCCCATATCTACAACAGTATTGCGCAACACAGTGATCTGTTGACCTTGCTCTAAGTCACGAATAGCTTGCAGAATAGCCTTAGCATTGGCCGATAACTTATACCCTTCAGGAATAGGGGCTACAGCACCTTCAGCCATCCATTCACCTAGCTGATACCAGAAACCCAATTTAATATTTGGGGTAAATACGCCGTAAGCACGGCAAATTTCAGTATCAGCACGGTTGGCTAGGTCGCACATGGCCTGAGATTGCTCAATAAAAGACATTGCTTTGATTTTGCTCAGTAAACCCTGAGCTAAAATCATACTGGCTGCACCGGGAGCCGCAACAGTGATACTGGTACCCATGTCTTCGTAGGCAAACCAAATTAGAGCGAGCTGATCTTCAGCACTTAGCTGATTAAAACGAGCAATAGTTGCGGGTACTGCATCAGCGGCAAGAGTGCCGGGGAAAATACCGCGTGCGGAATCGATGGTGAATGCCATGGCTAGTGAGGTACTCCTTGTGTATCTGACGACAAATTGTTTCTATTATCCGCTGAGTTAGCGTCTTTTCGTATCTTGATCAGTACCTTATTACATTCTTGTTGCAAAAGTAAATAAATCTTTACATTTTTTTTAGATACGGCAATCGATACCAAGGTGCTTGAGGGTATTCATGGTGCTCCCAGTGGTATCCAAAGTGATAGCAGGTCAGCAGTGACCAGATTGGATGAAGGCTGCTACTACGGATGGAGACTTCTGCGGCACCTGTGGGTTTGTGAGGTAAGTAAGTCCCGAAATAGAAGAGCTGTAGAGAGCTGAGCAGAATTGGTAGCACCCATAGCAGCAAGAGGTTGAAAATAGAAACTTGCAAAATGTAATGGGCGATCGAAAACATCGCACCCATTCCTATTAAAAGCTTCAGAGCTTGGGTTCGATCGATATATCCCCCCATAAATTTGCCATACCAGCCCCAAAACCCTCGCTCAGAAAAATCTGGATCCAACTCCGTAGCAGGATATTGATGATGCAAAGAATGTTTAGTTAGTAAAGTTTCATAAGGCAACAAGGCATAAAAAGTTGTGCAAATTCTGCCGATCCAGCGGTTCCAGTGTGGTCGATTGAGACAGATACTGCCGTGCATGGCATCGTGTGCCGTAATGAATAAACCTGTCTGTAAAAAAGTTCTGACTAGTAGCAATCCGCATATCCACCAGAGGGAATGACTAGCTAGATCGATCGAGCAGGCTCCCCATAAACTGAGCGCCCAAGCAATCATCAACGATAAAGATATCCAAAGACCCACGGGCAATTCAGCAAACCTGCAAGACGGCCACTTGAGTTTAGCCGATATGGATCTACAATGTTTCTTTCTTGCGCCCAGTCCTATGAATACTCCAGCGAACCCCCAAATCGTGGAAATCCTCTCCCCCGAAGAAATGCGTCGCACCATCAAACGGATGGCCGCAGAAGTGGTGGAGAGCTGTCGTAATTTATCAGAAGTAGTGCTGGTGGGTGTTCATACTCGCGGCGTGCCATTGGCCAAAGCTCTCGGTCAACAGATCGCCGAATTGGAGGGTGTAGATTTATCGGTATCCACGATCGACATTACTTTCTACCGCGATGACCTGCAATCCAACAAAGTCCGAACCCCGGTACGCAGCCAGATCGATGTAGATATCAACGGCAAAGTAGTCGTCTTAGTAGACGACGTAATTTACAAAGGCCGCACTGCCCGCGCCAGCTTAAATGCCCTAGCCGAATATGGCCGCCCCGATCGAATTCTATTGGCCGTGTTGGTCGATCGAGGACATCGCCAGCTCCCCATCCAGCCCGATTTTGTCGGCAAACGCCTGCCTACATCCCACGAAGAACAAGTGCGGGTGTATTTTCACGACACCGATGGCCGCGATACAGTGGAGCTGGTGCGCTAGATTAAGAAGAACTAAACGGACAGAGATTCTTTTTATGACTAACCCTCTTTTAACTGGCCACGGCTTACCCCCTTTCGCTGAAATCTTGCCTGAGCATGTGGGGCCAGCGATCGAACAGCTCCTTAAAACAGTCAACGCCGAGCTGACTGAGCTAGAAAAAAACTTTAAACCTACCTGGACTGGCCTAATTGAACCAGCGGATTTATTAGGCGAAAAGCTGACTTGGGCTTGGGGGATTATTGGTCATTTGATGGGTGTGAAAAATAGCCCAGAGCTACGCACTGCTTACGAAAATAGCCAGCCCGAAGTGGTGCAGTTTTTCATGCGCATGGGTCAGAGCCAAACTTTGTATCAAGGCTTAAAAGATATCCGTGCCGGTGCCGATTGGGCAAGCATGAGCAAAGCCCAACAGCGGATTATTGAAGCAGGTATCCGCGATGCGGAGTTATCTGGAGTGGGCTTGACTGGTGAGCAAGGCGAAAGATTCAACGCCATCCAATTAGAGCTAGCAGAACTGGGCAATCTATTTTCTAACAACGTGCTGGATGCCACCAAAGATTTCAATCTAGATCTGACCGACCCTAATGATGTGGCGGGTCTACCACCTAGCTTGCTGGCCCAAGCCGCCCAAGCTAGTCGCGCTGGTGGCAATGAAGCGGCAACTCCCGAAAATGGCCCCTGGCGCATTACCCTGGACTATCCTAGCTATGTGCCCTTTATGGAACACAGTAAACAGCGCCACCTCCGAGAAAAAGTCTACAAGGCTTTTGTGGGCAGAGCAGCTAGCGGTGAAAAAGATAACTGCGGCAACATTGAAAGGATTTTGACTCTCAAACGAGAAATGGCTCAAATTCTTGGGTTTGGGAGCTTTGCCGAAATGAGCTTGGCCAGCAAAATGGCTCCTAACGTCGCAGCCGTAGAGAATTTGTTGGAGTCATTACGCAAAGTGAGCTTGCCAGCAGCAACAAAAGAGCGCCAAGAACTCCAGACTTTTGCTCAAAGCCAAGATGCCACTGTTACCGAGCTAATGCCTTGGGATGCGTCTTTTTGGGCAGAGCGGCTACGGGAGCAGAAATATGACTTTAATGATGAAGAACTCCGCCCTTATTTCCCCTTAGAGCAAGTATTATCAGGTCTGTTTGGCTTGGCTGATAAATTGTTTGGTATTGAAGTTACCGCTGCTGATGGTCAAGCCCCAATTTGGCACCCAGATGTGCGCTACTTCCAAGTTAAAAAAGATGGAGAACCGATCGCCTTCTTTTACCTAGATGCCTACAGTCGCCCCGGCGAAAAACGCGGCGGAGCTTGGATGGATGATTGCGTCGGGCGGGCGAAATTCACCAATGTAGAAGGGGTGCGTTTACCTGTAGCCTATTTGGTTTGTAATCAGACTCCACCAGTAGATGGCAAACCCAGCTTGATGAGCTTTGGTGAAGTAGAAACCCTGTTTCATGAATTTGGCCATGGTTTGCAGCACATGTTAACTACAGTGGACTATGCAGGCTGCTCGGGCATTCGCAATGTAGAATGGGACGCTGTGGAGCTGCCTAGTCAGTTTATGGAGAATTGGTGCTACCACCGATCGACCCTATTAAGCATGGGCAAACACTACGAAACCGGTGAGCCGTTGCCAGATCACTATTATGACAAGTTAGTAGCCGCGAAGAATTTCATGAGCGGCAGCGCCATGCTCCGCCAAATTCACTTTAGCTGGGTGGATATCGCGCTGCATCACGAGTATGTGGCGGGCACTGGCCGCACGGCTAACGATCTGCGTTTAGATATTGCCAAAACCACTACAGTTGTCCTGCCAATCCCGGAAGATCGCTTCTTGTGCTCTTTCGGTCACATTTTTGCCGGTGGTTACTCAGCGGGCTACTATAGCTACAAGTGGGCAGAAGTTCTCAGCGCCGATGCTTTCGCTGCTTTTGAAGATGCTGGTCTCGATGATCCAAAGGCGGTCGCAGCCACCGGTCGTCGTTTCCGCGATACGGTATTATCCTTGGGCGGCAGCGAACCACCAGCGGTAGTTTTTGAGTCTTTCCGAGGCCGCGAACCAGAACCAACTGCGCTATTACGACACAGTGGTTTGTTGGCTAGCTAAAAGATCGATCAAATCTAATTATAGTGGTTTACTAAAATAAACCGTTACGTTCTAAGATTCTGCGATCTCATCGGCATCCATGAGTAGAAGTCCGACTTCTACCATGGATTTTTCGTAGCTCCAAAATAAATCCTGTGAAATTTCATTACAATCAAACCGGGTGATCTGTCAGTTAAGCCTGAAACGTGGAGTAAGACTATGGCATCATATCGCAATCTTGTTGGGTATTTTCGGGGCTACGGAAAGATTGCGGCCCTCAGCATTGTGGCATCCAGTCTATTTGAGGTGTTGGATTTGGTCGTGCCCTATGCGATCGGGCAAATTTTAAATGTGCTCTCGCAGCAGCCATTAGATGCTCCTGTTGTGACACTGATGGGGGCGATTGCCACGGCATTTAATCTTCCGATATCGCATAACTTGGCACTAGGACTGCTGCTAGGGATGATCTTTCTGATGTCTGTGGTGCGCGCACCGATTCAACCCTGGATTGGGAGCTGGTTTCACTGGGCAATTCCCCTACGAGCAAGGCGAGATCATGCCGATCGGGTACTGCAAAAAATTCTGACCTTACCCTTGGCTTTTTATGACGAAAACAACCCAGGGCGGATTGCTGGAAGGATTGCTCGGGGGTTAACCAATCATACTTGGTCTTATCCCGAAATCGCCGGACAGTTTATTCCTAAGTTAATTAGGGTTGTAGGGATTTTTGGAGTAATTTGTCTGCTGGAATGGCGGATTGCGATCGCCTTTTTGATTTCTTTTGTAGCTATTTTTGCTTTTAGTATTCAAGGTTTGCGCTCTATTATTAAGCGCGAAGCGCTTCTGGATAGCTACATGGAAAATACCGAGAGCCGCACTTCTGAAATTATTACCAACATCAAAACCGTAAAAGCTTTTGCTGCTGAGTCTAATGAACTGGAACGGCAGCGTCAGCGTTTAGACCGGGAGTTAACAGTGGTGCTTCACCGTATCCATCGTAGTTATGTGAAGCTGGGTACTTGGCAGCGTACCGTAGTTCAAAGCTGTATTTTCGGCGTGCTGGTTATGACCTTGTTAGCTACATTGCGGGGTGAACTGTCTTTAGGTCATTTTGTCACGCTGTTAACGATCTCTAGTATGGCCTATGCCGAGTTAGAACCATTGAGCGCTTTAGCAGAGTTTTTGGCTCGACGCTATGCTTCGATGCTACGCTTTCATGAGTTTATGCAGGAGCCGATCGGTAGCGATGCAATGGATCTCAGTTTGGTCGATCCGACTCCCGAAGAGTATGATTTTACTGGCAAAGTGGAGTTTAGTCATCTCAGTTTTGGTTACAACCCAGAGCGGTTGATTTTGCAGGATATTAATCTGCTTATTGAGCCGTATCAAACCGTTGCTTTAGTAGGGAAATCGGGTTCTGGAAAATCTACGCTAGTTAAGCTCTTATTTCGTTACTTTGAGCCAACTCAGGGACAAATTCTGATGGATGGAACTGATATTCGATCGCTGAAGATTGGTCCTTATCGTTCTCAGTTGGCGATCGTGCATCAAGAGGTCGATATCTTCAACGGTACGATTATGGATAATCTACGTTATGGCAGTCCCACTGCTAATGCGTCGGTGGTAGATGAAGCCTGCCGCATGGCCAGGGTCGATGAATTTATCCATGAGCTACCTCAAGGTTATGCCACGGTTGTTGGAGAGCGCGGCGTTCGTCTTTCGGGCGGACAGCGGCAGCGTCTGGGTATTGCCCGTGCTTTGATTGTAAATCCGCATGTTTTGG
>JANOXZ010000211.1:0-3490 GCA_031418695.1 Synechococcales cyanobacterium VAR_35_metabat_10 | reverse complement strand
CGCTCAAGAAGACTGGCGCAGACTGCAACTGGTCGAGCTAAACAACCAAGCTCAAAGCATGATCTACAGCTATGAAAGCACCCTGCGCGACAATGGCCACCTAATTGCGCCTAATTTGCAAGCATCGGTGGATGAGGCTGTCTCTGAGCTGCAAATGGCGATGCTGGAACCAAGTGCCAATATTGATAACATTCAAGGGATGATCGATCGGCTCCAACAAAAAATCCTGCAACTGGGTAGTGCTGTGTACCAAAAAGCCGATGGTCAGAGCTTTGTAGAACCCAATGAATTCAAGACTAATCCGAATACTCGCCGCAATTCTCCACCACCACCGCCAGCACCTCCAGTAGGAGCAGGTGCTAATGGCTATCGGAAAGTAGCCAGTACTCTGACGGTGGATTTTGATGATGACGAAACCGCCGCCACCGACTACGAAGTTGTAGAATAAACACTAATCCAAAAATTTGTGCGGGAAACACGACCTTTTCACTCCATCAGTATTTGCGGTAGAGTGAAGCTGGCAGTTTCGCTGTGACTGCCCGCCAACTTCCCACTTGTGACAGAAATAATTTATGGCACGCGACTATTACGAAACTCTGGGCATCAGCCGTAACGCCGATCAAGAGGAAATCAAACGCGCTTATCGTCGTTTGGCTCGCAAGTATCACCCAGATGTGAACCAAGAGCCCGGTGCGGAAGACATGTTTAAGGAAGTTTCTCGCGCTAACGAAGTGCTTTCTGATCCAGAAATTCGGGCGCGCTTCGACCAGTTTGGTGAAGCCGGTGTGAATGCTGGTGCCGGTGGCCAAGGCTACGGGGACTTTGGTGATATGGGCGGCTTGGCCGACATCTTTGAGACATTTTTTGGCGGCTTTGGTGGTGCTCAAGGTCAGGGCGGTGGTGGCCGTCGGCGGAATGGCCCGGTACGAGGTGAAGACCTGCGATTGGATCTAAAACTAGATTTTCGGGAAGCGGTGTTTGGTGGACGGAAAGAAATTCGGATTCCCCATTTAGAAACTTGTGGTATTTGTACCGGTACTGGTGGTAAGCCAGGTAGCCAACCCAAGACCTGTATTACTTGTAATGGGGTTGGTCAGGTTCGGCGATCGACTAAAACTCCTTTTGGCACCTTTAATCAGGTAGCTGCTTGTCCCACCTGTAACGGTGAAGGCCAAGTAATCGAAGACAAATGTGAGTCTTGTAGCGGCGCTGGTCGCAAGCAAGAAACGAAGAAACTAGAGATTACTATTCCTAAAGGCGTTGATAACGGTACTCGCCTGCGAGTCTCCCGGGAAGGGGATGCCGGAATGCGTGGTGGTCCTCCAGGCGACTTGTATGTGTATTTAATGGTGGCCGAAGATCGCCAGTTCCGCCGGGAAGGCATCAACATCTTGTCGGTAGTGCAAATTAGCTATCTGCAAGCTATTTTGGGCAGCCATATCGAAATTGATACTGTAGATGGGCCATTAGAAGCAACGATCGAACCGGGCACTCAACCCAATACAGTAATGACTCTGACTAGCAAAGGTGTACCGCGCTTAGGCAATGATGTGAGTCGCGGCGATCATTTAGTGACTCTCAAAGTCGAGATTCCGGGCAAAGTCAACGCTGAAGAGCGCGAGTTACTAGAAAAACTGGTGAAAATTCGTGGCGAAAAAGTGGGCAAGGGAGGTATCGAAAATTTCTTAGGCGGCTTGTTTAAATAGCTTATGAATGCAAATCCTAACGAACAGCTCGATCTGCGGGGCACTCCTTGCCCCCTGAATTTTGTGCGAACTAAGCTGCGGCTAGAAAAAATGCCTCCTAATCAGATCTTAGAAGTCTGGTTAGATAAAGGTGAGCCGATCGAGCAAGTCCCGAACAGCCTCCAAATGTCTGGCTACCAGATTTTACAAACCATCGAACACTCCGATTTCTGCGCTCTGCAAGTTAGCAGCGCAAAGCTCCTTGAGTGACCTAATAACTGGCACCGTAGTTGCTGTGCAGGCCAACTTTTATATGGTGCAGCTAACCACTGGACGCAGGCTGCTTTGCACTAAACGAGAAAAATTAAAGAAAATTGGGACTACAGTAATTGCTGGTGATGCCGTTACAGTTAGTGATTGGCAAGGTGAACGAGGGGCAATTGTATCGGTGGCCGATCGCCGTAGTGAGTTAGACCGGCCACCGATCGCTAATGTAGATGCGGTCTTACTAGTCTTTGCTTTGGCTGAACCAGCGATCGAGCCTTTGACTCTCAGTAAGTTTTTGGTCAAAGCTGAAGGTGTAGGAGTCAATGTACAGCTTTGCTTAAATAAGAGTGATCTAATTTCGGTGGCAGAACAGCAGGTTTGGGTCGATCGATTAACGGCTTGGGGTTATCCACCGCTGTTAGTGAGTACTCACACCAACGATGGCATGGAAACCTTGCGTCAGCAACTCCAAAATCAAATTACGGTGTTAGCTGGACATTCTGGGGTGGGTAAATCGAGTCTGATTGCGGCATTGATTCCCGATTTACATTTGCGGGTAGCAGCGGTCTCGGGCAAACTGAATCGGGGGCGGCATACCACCCGCCATGTGGAATTATTTGAGTTGCCGAGCGGTGGTTTGATTGCTGATACTCCGGGGTTTAATCAGCCAGATTTAACTTGTACACCGATCGAACTCGCCGGTTATTTTCCTGAGTTACGCAACCAGCATGTTAACTGTCAATTTTCAGATTGTCGCCATGAAGATGAACCGGGTTGTGGCCTCGATCGTACCTGGGAACGCTATGAACACTATCGCAGTTTTTTGCTGATTGCCCAACAGTGGGAACAGCAGCAAACCCAACAGCGCCAGCCCGAAAACCAGTGGAAACAGCGACATCAAGCGGGCACCGCCGCTACTATGGAACCACGTCTGGCTGCCAAGCAATTCCGTCGCCCTTCTCGCCGTAGTCAAAATCAAGATTTAACTGAGTTTACTACCGACTTAAATATCGATGATCTAGATCAGGATTTAGAAGACTAAAAAATAGAAAATATCGGTATTTTTGAGAATAATTCTGTATTCCCAGACACAGAAGCAAAACATTCTTCATTGAAAATAGAATTCTTGTTAACCCTGGTAGTTATACGGATCCGGTTAGCAAGATTATTTGTGTATAAATGTTATGGCAGCGAAATTACGGACTCAAAGAATTTATCGCTACAAAGATGTTACTAGATAGCCCTATGCGGGAACTATAAATACATCGAGGCCATCTACCAGCAATTCAAAACCTATTGTTTTGACTAAAGACTTCGCTTTCAAACACACATTATTTAATCTTAAATTGAGGATAAAACATGTCTACTTTAACCCGTGCTAATCTCGGCGAATATAGCAGCATTGTTTGCTTTAAATCTGTTATTACCGGCATGGAAGACGCTTTGGGCGAAAAAGCCACTGCTATTGCGTTGATCTCTGCTGGTCGTGCTCGCGGTAAAGCTTTGGCGAAGTCTTTGGGTCTTTCGGGCACTAGCAC
>JANOXZ010000210.1:0-3518 GCA_031418695.1 Synechococcales cyanobacterium VAR_35_metabat_10 | reverse complement strand
AGGAGATCCAAGAGGCTCGTACTGAATCGATCGGTAAAATCGCCGCAAGCCGGGGTGGTCAAAATGCCGTCCCTCAAGCTCAGAAAATACAGTCGGTAGAGAAAAAAGCTGCGCAAATGGAAAGATAATCCAAACTTGCTTTTCTTGTGTACAATGGAGTCACTTAGCAAAAGTAATACATAAATACTTATGAGCACCGCAACACCCACTGATTACGTTTCTCCTAACGTCTCATACCCTGGCCAAGACGCAAGATTTTACACATTGAAAGGTAATGGCTTCTTTGCGCACTTGATGGCAGGAGACTCTGAGGACGATATGCCGACAGAATTTATGAATGCAAGAAATTTCTATATGGAGGCTATTCGGTGCGATCGAGCAGCAATTACACCTAATGCAAACTTAGTACTGCTTTATCTTCATCAAGGGTTTCTACTGGAAGCAAAGCAAGCTCTTTCTGAAGCATTGATGTGTATCCCTGGCTCAGAATGGTTACAGTTCATAGATAGCTGCCTAAAATCTGATGGGAATTTTGCTGACGTTGAAAAATTCATGCAAAAATTCCCTGAATTTATAGAAGAAATCAGGGAAGCTGGAATGCTTTCTGCGTTAGAGCATCAGCAGAAAGCATCTACTTGGAAAAGTCTTGTAAGAAAAAATATAGGAAAAGAGGAGGGTGAATCACTTTGGTCAATGAAAAGAGTAGTTAATGCTGGGAAAAACTACTCTGTGAATTAGAATGTGGTTAGGTTCGAGCTTTTGCCTTATCGATCGCAACGGCTCGAATATGAAAATAATTTTTTATCTTGGCCTGAGCTTTCTCGTAATCGGAGGAGCCTTTTTCGACTTCTTCAAGCGCCTTAATTGAGCTATCCCAGATACCGACTATAGCTGACCACTCAGATTTATATTCTGCACCAGTTTTCTCAGAGACTTTCCGTGTTCTGGCTGTAGCCTCATTTGCGTATTCGATCGCCCTATCGTATGGATTGACAGCATTTAATCCGGCAGTGCTTGTTACGACGGGCAGGGCACCTTTAACTTGAATACTACCTGGAGTGCTTTGTGAGCCAAAAATTGTAGCGATCGATGCTATGCAAATAAGTATCAAACCCCCGAACAGAAAAATTAGTGGGTGGCGCTGTATTTCAGTTTGGTCTGTACTATCAACCTGAAAGGCCATCACGGGTACTTGAACGTCTTGAGGAGGCGTTGGTGTGGTTGAAGCTGGGGGAGGTTGAGCTACAGCAGGAAATCTATTAGTCATTTGGGCTGTTGCGATCGATCTTACTACTGGGGACTTGACACCGCTAAGCTGAGCTAATTCTCCATAACCCAATGCTGGATTTGCAGCAATTCCCATCTGAATTTGATGATCATGGTGGTGCATACAAAAATCCCAGAGGCTATCAGGTAAGCTAGGATTAGCTGCTGTCAAGTATCGCACCTCCTCGTTGTGGTGATTGAACAAGCATTTTGCCCAGTCATCATTAATTCGCAGATTGCTAATTACTTCCTTATGCAGTACCAATAAGTCAGCCACGAAGCTTGGGGAGTGATTGGTTGCAGCAATAAAAGAGGGATTTTCGATCAATTCTTGTGGGTATTTTGGAAACAAGTGGCTCATTGCTTCCAATGACAAATCTGGATCGCGTGAAATTTGCAGAAGTTCATAATCGCTGGCATTGTAAATGGCTGCCATAAATCGGTCAGCACCTGAACTACCATTGTTTCCTGAATTAACGATAGAAAGATTTGGCTGAGTATCTGGATCGCTTAATTTGCTTGCAGTTGTCATATTCCGGCTTCCTCTGGTTGATGAATTACATTTGAAGAGCTGTTGTATTGACTTGCATCAAGTCCAGCTTCTTCTGCTCTCTTACTGACTCTCAAGCCCAGAGTGGATTTGAGGATAGACCATAAAACAAAAGAAATCAGTGACGATGCAAGGCAAATAGATATTAATCCGGTGCATTGGATGATAATTTGCTTGATACCTCCACCGGCTATTAGTCCGATCGGTGCAGGTGATACTCCAAATCGTGAGCCTTCTGAAAAAATGCCCGTGGCTATGATGCCAACAGCTCCACCGACTAAATGCACCCCGATCGCACTAACTGGGTCGTCGATTCTAAGTTTTTGATCAATCCAGTCGATCGACCAAACTACCGCGATTCCACTGATGGTGCCGATAATGACACTGGAAAGTGGAGATACGAATGGACAACTCGCTGTGATGGCTACAAGGCCGCCAAGTGAGCCATTAATTAGCGAAGATAGATCTGGCTTTCCATTTTTATTCCAAGTATATAAAAGGCCAGTGATACCACCAAAAGCAGCGGCAAGATTAGTGGTTAGGGCGATGTGGGCGATCGCTTGATTGGCAGTCAGGGTTGACCCAGAGTTAAAACCAAACCAGCCGAACCACAGCATAGCTGCTCCAAGTGTGGCAAAACTAAGGTTGTGAGCCGGTAAATCTTTTTTCCATTTATTGACTCGTGGACCAAGTAGCAAAGCTCCTATTAATGCTGCGCAGCCTCCAAAGGCATGTACAACAGACGAGCCAGCAAAATCGAAGTATCCGATTTTCGACAACCAACCACCGCCCCATACCCAGTGACCTACAACCGAATAGCCTAGTGGTACATACAGTAGCGAGAAGAGGATAAAGCTAATTAGCTTGATTCTTTCAGCGACAGCTCCTGACACGATCGTCGCGCATGTGCTGGCAAACGCAGACTGAAATAGGAACTTGGCAGCTAGGGGGATTCCTGCGGTCGCTAAGGCAGGAAATACGCCTTGATAATTACTGCCAGTGCTGGGGCTGTTGTCTGCTCCCAGAAGGAAAAATCCAGCAGATCCGAGGAAGTCTCCACCTTGGCCATACTGGATTCCAAATCCTAATATCCAGTAGGATATCAGCGAAATTCCGAATACAGCAAGGTTTTTTGTTAAGATACTAATAGTATTTTTGTTTTGACAAAGACCGCTTTCAAGGAAGGCGAAACCCATGTTCATAAAAAATATGAGTGATGTGCATAACACAACCCAAACTGTATCTATAGAAATTCTTAATTCTTCCATAATTATATAGCAATCCTAAATGGCTTGACGACAGCTCGGCGCCGCCCCGCGCGCCTCGTCGAACAGCCATCGGCGGGGTGATGTGAAAGACGGCTGATCGGCTGCAAGACTTGGGCGGTGAGCACCGAGACACCAGTTCTCCCCGGAACAACCATCTCCGACGAAGGGGCGGGGGAGCGCGAACACGACCGCCCCTGGCTCGTCATCGTTTGGGATGACCCCGTCAACCTGATGAGCTACGTGACGCTCGTTTTCCAGCGAGTGCTCGGTCACCCCAAGACGAAGGCGCGCCAACTCATGATGGAGGTCCACACGAGCGGCAAGGCGGTCGTCGCAAGCGGGCAGCTGGAGAAGTCTGAGCACGATGTGTTTCGACTCCAGGAGCACGGCCTCTGGGCCACGCTCCAGCGCGACGACTAGCGTGCTCGGCCCGT
>JANOXZ010000209.1:0-1965 GCA_031418695.1 Synechococcales cyanobacterium VAR_35_metabat_10 | reverse complement strand
CACGATCAATCCCAACGACGCAGCGGCTTGGAGCTATCGGGGCTTGGCCTTGCAGCAAATGCACCAGTGGCAAGAAGCGATGGATTGCTACACCAAAAGTACCGACCTAAACCCTCAAGACAAAGTGGTCTGGATGAATCGAGGCATTGCCCTGGGCGAACTACAGCGCTACGACGATGCTCTGGTTTGCATCGAAAACTGCTTGGCGATTCAGCCCAGTTTTAGTCCAGCTTATTTTCAGCAGGGCAAAATTTATCAAAATATGTCTCAGTGGTCAGAAGCTATTAATGCCTTTGAGCGTGCCTTGTTTTACGATCCGTCTTTCCACCAGGCTTGGATCCAAAAAGGCACTGTCCAAGCGCAGATAGGAGAAGTTTCTCACGCCTTAGCCAGCTATCGACAGGCTACTAAAATTGCCCCCCGCAGTCCTTTGTCTTGGAATAGCTTGGGTGAACTATTTGATCAGCTAGAGCGCTATCCCCAATCTGTTTCTTGCTATCAGCGCAGTTTAAAGATCTTTGACCAAGATTGGCAAATTTGGTATCAACAGGCGCTGGTGCTACAAAAAATCAAAAAATTCCCAGAGGCGATCGCCAGCCTAGAGCGCACCCTAACAATTCAGCCCGATTTTTGTCCGGCAATGTTAGAGCTAGGAAATCTGCTGATGCAGGCTGAGGACTACGCCAAAGCCTTAGAGAACTACGATCGAGTACTACAACTCAAATCTGATATTCCAGCCGCTTGGAATGGTCGCGGTAACTGCTTACTAGAACTAGATCGCCTAGATAATGCGCTGTTTTGCTACGAGAGATCGATCGAGATTGATCCCGAGCAGCAAGAAGCTTGGTTTAGCCGAGGCCGAGTGCTCAGCAAACTAAATCGTATCCCAGAAGCTTTGGCTTGCTATGAGCAGGCGCGTCACTGGACGAAAAAAGTTTGGTAGAAAAAGTTTGCTAGACTGGGAGGTAAGCTCTGAATTCAATTAAGCGCGTCTACACTGCATTTTATGGTTGCTCGTACCCCCACTCGAAAAATTCGTCATTCTCTATGGCGGAAGTTGTTTCGTCGTCGTCGCCGAGGACATGCAGCACCAGCACAGGTGTTACAGCGGCGACAACAGGCGCAGTCTCAACGGCAGCGTCGCAAGCCCAGAAAAGTAAGGGTATCAGCAAAAGAGACTATTCCCTCCCAAAATTCTCGGGCAAAAAAGGTCGTCCCAAGTCAGCCAGTGCCTTTGTATGTATATGTTTCCCGCTGTTCGATCATTTTATTTGGGACGGCGGCGATCGGGGGCACAGTAATGTCGATCATTAAACCGCCAGTTACCCAAATTTCGGCAGTTAGTAAAGCAGCGCCTTTACCAGCAAAACCCGTGGTCAAACCAGAAAATCTTGCCCTCAAGCAAAGTGTCCAGACGGTAATTGATCGGTATCCCAGCTTCCAGCCCCACATAGCGATTGTAGATGTAAATGGCGGTGTGGTAGATGTAGCCGGTGCCACAGTAGTACCAGCCGCCAGCACCATCAAAATTCCATTACTCATTGCTCTGTTTCAGCAAATCGATCGAGGTGAAATTAAGCTCGACGAGCAGCTAACTCTGCAAAAATCGATGCTGGCTGCTGGCTCTGGTAGTTTGGCCAAGAGTCCAGAGGGCAGTAAGTTTTCGGTGCAGGAAGTAGCTACCAAAATGATTACAATTAGCGATAATACCGCTGCTAATTTGTTGATCGATCGGCTAGGGAGCAAAGATAAGCTCAATTTACAGTTTCGGAGCTGGGGATTATTACAGACCAATCTGCGATCGCCATTGCCCGATTTTGAAGGTACTAATGTAACCAGTGCCCAAGAGTTAGTGAAGCTATTAGGTAGCCTAAAGTCTGAGAAGGGTATTTTATCGGCATCTTCTAAGCAGGCAGTATTAGAAATCTTACGTCAAACTAAACGCAATACGATGCTGCCAGCAGG
>JANOXZ010000208.1:0-5203 GCA_031418695.1 Synechococcales cyanobacterium VAR_35_metabat_10 | reverse complement strand
TCCTTTGGTAGAACTTGTCATGATAGCTGCTCCGGATCTGGTGGTTTAAAGAACTAGATTAACCATAGTTATTACTAGCTACTACCTACGGATGATATCAATTAAATATTCATGCTGGTGCCTGTCAATTGGATGATCATGAGGTCATTAATAAAGTCAATAGGCATAGAGAATACAAGTACTGCTGATTGATTATTCAGCGCCATAGCTCATCTTTATTACCTTGAACCTCTGTCGATCGAAAGAGCCAATTGAAAATTCCTTAGCGTAAGGTAGTGCAAGTGAGAATTTTTTAGCTTTTCTAAAGAATTGCTATCAAATTCATAGAATAAACATTGAATTTATGAGGGACTCAAATGCTTGGAGAACTATGCTGGCTTCCCAAATTCGGAGCCAATGGACAACTAAGTTTACACCTTCGACTAGAATCTCATCATCCCTGGAAACCTTATACAGCATATCCTGGGCTTTGCGTTCCTGATTACCCAATTCCCGGAGGTTCCAAAGGATGGGCAACCAGCCAAAAACTCTTGCAAAGAGGCTGGAGCGCACTATCTACTGAACAAGAAAAGAGATCTAGATCTTCTGTAGATGACTCACTCGCAGCCTGAAAATCAAGCAACAAGCACAACAGGCAAGTAATGGACGACGTTTCCGGTGGCACCTTTTTGGTACCACCATTCTGTTCCATCTTTGATCAAAATACCAATTTCAGTGGTTTTTACGCTGGGATCGTTCTTGATTTCACAAAGAACATCATTTTTTGCTTTAATGTCGTTTTTTTCTGTAGTAGTTTGCATATTCGGTACAGCTCACTCTTTCTGGATATTGGACTGTTTTGTACTTATAGCTACAGTATAACTGAGTTCTCAATAGAAAGTGTATTTCCATGATTCTGGTTAATTAATTTTCAGAACAATATTTCATTAGGACAGACTTGCCCCTGCTCAACTTGGCTAATATTGGATAATGTCACTTCAGAAATCGCCCGCATGGCATCCTCAGTAAAAAAGGCTTGATGCCCCGTAATCATCACGTTGGGGAAGGTCATCAAACGGGCAAAGGTGTCATCTTGAATAATTTGATCAGAGTGATCTTCAAAAAACAGTTCAGACTCTTGTTCGTAGACATCTAGCCCTAATGCGCCTATTTGTCCTGACTTAAGCGCAGCAATAATGGCATTAGTTTTGATCAAAGCTCCTCGGCCAGTGTTAATTAACATGGCGTGGGGTTTCATTTGGCCAATCGTCTGCTCATTGACTAGATGTCGAGTTTCGAGGGTCAGAGGACAATGTAGAGTGACAATGTCCGATCGGGCAAACAGTTGAGGGAGATCAACATATTGGACTCCGATCGACTCACACTCAGCATTTGGGTAGAGGTCATAGGCCAAAACTTTGCAACCAAATCCGGTCATGATCTGAGCCACTACCTGTCCAACTTTGCCAGTGCCTACAATACCAATCGTGCGGCCATGTAAATCGAAACCTAACAACCCTTCCAACGAAAAGTTGCCCTCCCGGACACGGTTATAGGCACGATGCAGCTTACGATTGAGTGCTAACATCAATGCCACTGTATGCTCGGCGACAGCGTATGGAGAATAGGCTGGCACCCGCACTAGTTTAATGCCCAATGATTTCGCTGCCTGAACATCGACATTGTTGTAGCCAGCACAGCGCAAGGCCACCAATTGCAGACCATTGCTAGCGAGAGTTTCTAGGGTGTCTTTATTGATTTCGTCGTTGACAAAAACACAAATTCCAGGGATATCTATAGCTAAACAGGCAGTTTGATGGTTGAGACGGGGTTCGAGAAATATTAATTCATGGTGATGATGCTCATTGGCGATAGTGAAGAACTGTCGATCGTATGATTTGGTACTAAAAACAGCAACTTTCACGGTTGACTCCAGCTTTTGAAAGTAATGTTTTTGATTTTTGCGCTTAGCTATCAATCTGGCTGGTCATCTAAGCTAATTTCACCACCATTTTGCCAATATTTTTTCCTGAAAAGAGGCCAATGAAGGCTTCTACGGCTTGATCGATCCCCACCACAATTGTTTCCTTATTTTTCAATTTACCAGCCAGATAATACCCTCCAACCTCTTGCTCAAATTCGCTTCGCAGATTAAGCGAATCACTGACAATTAGTCCTTTCATTGTCAACCGCTTGGCCGTGATGTTAAATAAATTATTGGGGCCAGGTTGAGGCTTTTCGTTGTTGTAGCCAGAAATCCCCCCACAGGCAATGATGCGCCCATGCACCCGCAAGGCAGATAGGGCAGCTTCCAATGTTTCGCCACCCACATTGTCGAAGTAAATATCAATCCCCTCTGGTGCTTCAAGATTTAGTTGTTCAAGCACAGGAGCCGCATTGTAGTTGAAAGCTGCATCAAATCCACATTCTTGACCCAGAAACCAAACTTTTTCCATTGAGCCAGTGGAGCCGATCACCCGACACCCGCGCAGCTTGGCTAATTGCCCTGCAATGCTTCCCACAGCTCCAGCAGCTCCTGAAATATAAATAACTTCGCCCTCTTTAGCATTTACTAAATTCAAGCCCACCCAAGCGGTCATACCAGTCATTCCCAAAGCACCAAGATAAACCGAGAGTGGTTGAATTTCATGACTCACTAAATGTAGCGCTTGTGGTTCAGCTATAAAGTACTCTCGCCAACCGAAATTAGATGTGACCACATCCCCGGGTTGAAACTTCTCTGTACGAGACTCAATGACCTCGCCAACTGCGCCGCCATCTAGGGGTTTGCCCAATTCAAATGGAGGCACATAAGATTTGCTATCATTCATGCGACCCCGCATATATGGGTCTACCGACATGTAAAGGTTCCGAACCAACACTTGTTGATCTTGAAGTGGGGCTAATCCTGTTTCTACTAGGGTGAAATTTTCTACTGTTGGGATCCCATGAGGGCGAGAAACCAACCGAATTTCACGGCTTACTATAGGGATCATGATTTCCTGCTAGTTGTTTACTGTTGGTACATTTGAGAAGACATAGGTAATGTCTGAAGTCTAGATGGTGGACTGAGCGGAGCCAGAGCGGTGGACACCAAATGGTATCCACAGCGGTCTAACTATCCTGTAGCTTGATCAAAACCTGGGTGCCAGCAGCATCCTTGATCGAAACTGCCATCATTTTGCCGTTAGAGTCTTGTCCGGTGAGTACTTCTACGGGTGAATCGATCGTGTGAGCATAGTCCACTTCACTTTTACCGACTTTGATCGTCAGGTCATTTCCTTTTGCCGGAGGGTCATAGACCATCGCCATCAAAGGTGCATTTTGTATCAGCGTTTCATTGGCAAACTCTGAACTCATAATTTCTATAGAAATATGTCGTCCCCGATTGCCGTCAGAAAACTGGTCAAAGAATTCGCCCCAGCGTTCATTTGGTATGGATTTGTTGATTTCGATCGTATTCATCACGTAACTCCTTTTGAAGGTTAGAAGGTAGAAAAAGTCAAGAAACCGCCGATGGAGCTTTACTTTCCAACATTTGTTCAGCCTGCTTCACATCCTCGTCGCTACCTGTGACCAAAACAATGAACTCACCGGCTTGAATTCTGGTTTCATATTTCAGCACTTCATTTTGTGCGATACCTAATCCGCCCAATGCACCACTGATTCCTCCCAGTGCAGCGCCGCTAGCTCCTCCTATCAAAGAGCCTTCTAACCAGCCAGCTAGTACTCCGGTAATTGGGCCAGCGATGATCACCTGACCGATACCTGGAATAAACAGCACTCCAGCCCCAACTAAAATGCCAAATAAGCCGCCTACGAAGCTTCCCCAATATCCTGCTCCAGTTGCTCCCTCTTTAGCCGTATCTTTCCAGGATAGAAAGCCGCGTACATGTTCAGCCGTTTGATAGTCTTTGCCGACGATCGAGAGCTTTTTCATATCAAAGCCTTTTTCTTGTAAATCTATCACAGCCATCTCTGCTTCTGTATGAGAAGGGTAATGTCCAATAATCGAGTGTGTCAGTGTCATTATTTTGTTTCCTGTGTTGTAGTTTAATGATTAAATTTGCTAGCTAAATGCACAGCTATTTCTTTTTTGCTTTTTTATCAGTATTGTTATCGGTGCTTTTCTTAGCGGTTTCTGCATCTAACCTAGAACAAACCGCGTTTAAAGTGGCTGCTTCGGCTTCTTCCATCATTGCCATTGCCAAGTAGACTGATGTTGCCGCATAATCTTCAGCTTTTTCGGCACGGTGTTCGAGTTTCTTGACTTCCCGACTTGCTTTCCACTCATCGACACTCGATTGCACCTCAGCTTCTTTTTCCTCAAATTGCGTTTTAAGCTTGGCTCGGTAATCATCAAATTCTTGTTTCTTAGCAGCTAGGCTGGCTTTGGCTTCATCGAGTTTCGATTGAATCTCAGCTTGGTTTTTTTTCGTGGCAGATTTGATACTTTTATTTAACGATTTTGCTCGGTCTTCAACCGCTTCTAAATTGTCATGAAGTTGATTGGTGAAGTTGTCAATTGCAGTACTCATGGTGCTTTAGCCGATTTACTAATTTTACAAAACTTGTCATTATCGTCATCATCAGAGAAAAAGTAATGCTATTAAGTTGCCATCTGACATCAAAGTTTTTGTAGTCAAACACTCCAATGTCAGATGGCAACTAAAATAACTATTCGGTAGATTTATAATGCTAATTTATTACTTTCATCCTAAGCTAAAGTTGTGAGGATCTCGTGAAGAAATTATTTTTACCAGCTTCTATTTTTCAAGCTATTTATCTTAATGTTTAATTTATTGTTTGCTGACTTTCGATCGCCATAATTAACTAAAATAATCTACTCTGTCTCTATATATATGGAAAGATTTTAATTATAGGTTCTCAACAACTATTAATCAAAAGGGGTAGATAAAAACCAAAAGCGATCGAAAAAAGCTCCCAGATGATGAGAGCTTAATTTGAAACAGAATTTGAAATAATTAAATCCGATTCTCCAGAGAACAAATCACCAATTGTAATTTATGTAAATGAAATCTGTGCTCGTTTGCTTTCGACTGAGGAAATGACTCCTGGCTCATGCCAATTAATTTGATGAGATGTCACAAAGTCGATCGAGATAGCCATCATAGACGGCAGCCGCCCGCAATTGTCCCAGCGCGCGGATGGCGGACCTCCGCACGTTGTGGTCGTTGGTTGCGATCAGGTTGCGGAGCGCAGG
>JANOXZ010000207.1:0-3443 GCA_031418695.1 Synechococcales cyanobacterium VAR_35_metabat_10 | reverse complement strand
CTATGCCCACCACTGGAAAACTAGAACTCACCATTAAAATCAATGAACTCCCCCAAGCCAAGACACTCCAAAATGGCTGCAGTCCTTTGAGCTTGATTGCGATGCTCGGATTGTCTCGGTATCCCTTAAACCTAATGCTTGGAAGAAGTTGACGTAGGCACAGGCTAATTTCCCGATGTGGGTGGCGGCGATAGCTCCGCTTGCACCAAAGGCGATCGGTGGTCAGATGGGTAAAGTGACTGCTGATGGCTTTGTCCTGGAGCAGCCGAGTATTCAGGTGTTCGAGAAGAAGCTAAAGGTCGAAGCCGTTCCTGCACCGGAATAAGTGATTTTCTTTGGGGACTGGGAATGTCTTTGGTACTTTGTTTGTTTCGGGGGTCGATTTGGCATAGCCAACGCAGCGCCAACGAATACCACCACGCAACGCTAACTAGTAGAACCTTGGTGCGATTGAAACAGCCAGGGTATTCAGTAATCCCCCCTACATTACACTTAGCTCTTGATACTCTAAGATATTAGCAACGGCTAAATCTGCTTGTGGCAGACCAAAAAAGCCTCCAAATATGTTTGGTGTAGAAGAAAGTGGGATTGAGCTACTCTGCAAGATTTCCTTGATTTGTTTCGGGGTAAAAACATCGGAACCTCCCGCAGCTTGTTCCATCAAAGCTACTATTCCAGCAATATGTGGTGCTGCGGCTGATGTTCCGTTAAATGTTTTAAAGCCTTCGACAGAGGTTGATACTCCATCAGGGGCAATCAGATCCGGCTTCTCTCTTAAGTCAGGGTGGCAAAGGGAATTACCTTCCTCATCAAATAGAATAGGAGCACCACCTTGACTAGAGTAACTTCTTACCGTAGCCAAGCCAGATGTAAAATCTTGTTTAACGTCAGTGGCACCAACAGCGATTGTCTCCTCTAAATTAGCTGGACCATAAATAGTGGAGGAACCAGTCTCAAGATCATTGCTGTTAATGTACTGATATTTGGTAGTACGATCTAGTCCGTTAGCAGCACTAATCCACTTAAGAAAATCAGGAGGTTTAGTGCCATTGAGTTCTCTCCCAATTACAAGATAAAGCTTCTGATCTTTCATTGTTGGGTATGCTAATTCACGTAAGGGGTCGTCGATCGCCGTAGTAGAGGGAAAATCTGATATGGCTAGAATGTTTCTGGCCTCACTAGAAGGTAACTTATCACTACTCAACAAGAACATTTCCAAATCAGAGGAAACTTTGTTGTTTGGATCGCTCCATGTCAACAAGGGTAAGAAGGCAGTGCTATCTTTAGTGGCTGTAATATCCTGAAAAAAATCTACATTACTGCTGCTATCAAAGTCAAAAGCTTCAAAAGTTCTACCTGCAAATTGAAAAGTAGTGCCGTCACTACGGTATTCACTTTGATATGAAGTCCTACCATTATTACCAGCAGCCGAAATAAAGACAATTCCATTATCTACGGCTATTTTCGCTGACTGGGCTGCCTCGCCATCAGCGAAAATAGCTGTAGGTAGAATGGCATCATCCACAATAATATCTACACCATCATCAGCCAAAGATTGGACGGCTTTTGAATAACTTTGTTCATCAGTAATTCCTGAATCATTAGCAGCAGTATGAAATACTAACTCAGTGCCTGGAGCCACATCATGAATAATTTGTGCTAATGCTCTGCCTTCATCATTGGCAGTTAAACTTAGTGGAGGTAAATCTTTCAAGATCTTGATGGCTGCATCAGGCAATTCACCATTTTCAACATCATTAGATAATTTCCCTTTGGCATCAAAACTGGTAGATATAATACCAATTTTAGTACCAGTACCATCAAGGTTGAATTTACCACGAGCAATATCTGCCCTTAATAATGAATCCCCTTCAGTATTAATTTTTCCAGACACTTTAAAATATTCTCCTTTACTTATACTTAAATTCAATTTGATATTCACATGAGAATTTGTCTACAATAATCCTAGCTGATTTTCCATTCTATCTTTTCTCAAAGCCATACAGAGCAACTCCAAACCAATTTTGAAAATGGTTTGGAATTGCTACGAATACCAGAGAAGAAACTAGACTCTCTAACTAAAATTCAGCCATTAAGATATTTCCGTCAGCATTTTAATTGGCCAATGTTTCTACCCTGAAAATAGCTTTAGACTGGATATTAGGGAAGTGTATCATCCCCAGAAAGACTCGCACCACCAATAGCACCAATAACATACCCAGGAACAGCACCAACAATTGGAATAGTGACGGCACCAGCACCAGCACCAGCAATACCACCACCAATAGCACCCCCAGCAGCCCATGCACCAGCATCAGCCCAGTCTATGTCTTTGCCATGTACAATATTGCTAAATATTGAACCAAGACCACCGCCGACACCACCAAATACTTGATTCAATTCAGTATCAGTCATCGGAATCACTGAATTTTGTTCACCGAACTTTAGTTCATTAATCATAATTGTCATAGATTTCACCTTGAAGTAAATGTACGATAAAGCTAATTAACTAGCTTTACGCTAATGGTATCAAGCGAAATTACTGAAGTCAACGCAAGCAATGTAACATATTACCAATTTTTGTAACACAGAACCAATATCTTCACTTGTGCCAAGTGCGATCAAGTACCCTATGATTGAAATGAACCTGACTCCACGAAGTTAAAACTTAACTTTAAATGCTTAATGGAAAAATATGATTTTAAGCAAGGTAAAAGACTATGTATTAAGGGTGGAGTGAATTTTGATGATAGAAAAATTCCACTACTGCAACACTTTTAAGACTAGAAATAAATTCTAAGGCTCACGGCCTAAGTAAGCTAAAGTCTTTATGCAAAAAGAGAAAAAACAGTTTGTAACAGTATAAATAAAAACTTTAAAAAGGTATTGAGTTTTGGAGTAAAGTAAGATATTATCTACACAATACTACATCTATACTACTAAATTTAGTGAGTGGAATATGAATAACGAAAATAAAAATCATGCGAGTCTTCACCATATTAGCATTGATGAGCTGGTCAGCAGTACAGGTGGTGAAATCACAGAAGATTTATCTGATAGTGAGTTGAATGGTATTGCTGGCGGGATGATGGCTCTTAGTCCAATTGATATCGATCCGATCAAGACTTCTGGCTGCCAAGCCTGTTGTTCCGGATACGACCCTCGTTTTGAAGATAAAAAAGCTACATATATGTAGCGACCCATAATAATTTTTGAGGATTCATAAAATGGGTACTAATTTTGACCAATTACCAATCCTCGGTGTAGGCATGGTCTATTGGCCGACGTTAGACCCACTTCTTCGAGAACCGAATTCACTGATTGATGTGGTAGAGGTTGAACCGCAAACCATCTGGCATAAAATAGCTGACTCTAACACCCCATACATAGTGGATCAAGGTATTTGGCAGCATTTACAATCATTGCCCCAAACTAAGTTAGTG
>JANOXZ010000206.1:0-1938 GCA_031418695.1 Synechococcales cyanobacterium VAR_35_metabat_10 | reverse complement strand
GGCAAATGTTCGGAGCTAGAGAGCAAATGTTCGGAGCTAGAGGATGAATTACTAGATAAACTAGAGCTATTTTGCCATTCATCTGGAAAAGATTGATTAACTTTTATTGGCCATTGATACCGAGTTCCCGAACCTTGTCCACATTTTATGAGCCATCCAGTTGTGACAAATTGACTTAATTTCGCACCAATATCTCTGGGATGTTCACTACAATAGTACTGAATGTCTCTATTGCTTATTTCACCAAAACGATGAGATAACATCAAAATAGTTCTCTCAAATACATCAAGAGTAGAATAATCTTCACCAACCACTGAGCGAATCTCATTCTCAATACTTTCGGAAATCATGCTAACAACGGGCAACCAGACTCCGGTTAGCTCAAGACTCGGATTTTCAGCTACTCTTGGCATGAACCAATGCAGTTTGATCTAGTTTAAAAGGTACATTAATATTTTCTACTAGCCGGGGATAAATTCGATAATAAAAATTGAAGAGATTTGGTGTCCATTTACCATCTAATGCCAAACGGTACGTCCAACGAATTTCTGGGTCGTTGGATAGTTGCTCTTAGTAATCTAAATGAAAATGAGGTAGTGCATCAAGAATGCTGCGTTCCTTCCCAAACATGAGAATGCCAGCAATAGTAATTCCTTCTATTTGGCTCTGTCGATCGCGCCGCCAGCCACCTAAGCTTTCGAGGAAATCTCGATCGCTTTTGGCCAAAAAAGGATGGTCAGGACTGCGCGAAGCAAAGCGGTTGCGATAGGCCATTAATGATTCAGTATCTAAGTCTTCGACTGTAAAACCTTCCAGGATCTTGCCATCGGTTGGATCTTCTCCAGCATCGCGCAACATCGTGCGGACTTCGGCTTCGGTACAACGATAGTCGCCCTCAAAATTACGCTTGTAGGTGCCACCGATCGGATTTCCGTTAATGTAGATAGGTCGCTGTTGGCGAGAGACTTGGGGAATCTGAATACAAACTACAGTGTGGCCATCAATTGTCAAAGTCGATACGTCAGAGTCACGACATACTGGATAATTTAGTTTTTGGATGCTGTTATGAGTATCCCAAAAATCTTTGATCAGCGATGATGGTTTACGAATGCCTACGATCTCGAATTTACCATTGTTTTCTGCAATACCTAAAACAATTACCCCACCAGATGTGTTGGCAAATGCCGAGATTGTCTCCCACACGGCTCTGGGAAATCCACCTTGGGCAGCTTTAAATTCAAGATCTCGATCTTCACCAAGCGTTAGTGCTTCTAACAATTCATCAATAGTCATATCGATCAAATCCTCCTCTTACCGATAGTTTTGCCCTAGCTCTAAACTATTTCATCTCTGCTCCGAATCCTGCCCATCCTCTAATCCTAAAATCCTGATCGGCTGTTTGTTTCTGGAGTTATAGACTTTTTTGAATTCTAGGCTGGTTGCTCCGAAGTTGATCAGGAGTCCGATCGGGAAGTTATAAGCTACTACATAGTTTTTGGCTTGGGCTAAGTGGACATCTTCAAGTCGGATGACGGCTTTTAGTTCGACGATTACACAATCTTCCACTACAAAGTCGGCGCGGCGGGTGCCTACTATTGTGCCGTCATAGTAAATGTCCTGCTCTATTTCTCTGCCGAAGTTTAGTTTGGCTTTGTTGAATTCGATCGCTAGGCATCTTTGGTAAATAACTTCTTGGAAGCCGTTACCCAATGTGTTATGGACTTTCATGGCGCAGCCATTGATTTTGTAGGTGATGTCATCGAGTTTCATAATGTGTCCGTATCAGGATTTGGAGGATTTTGAGATTTGCAGGATTTTGTTTATGGTGTTTAGTATGGTTGACTTTTTACATATTAGGAAATATTGGCAGATGGCAGAATTCTATTTCTGCTCTTAATCCTGTCCATCCTCCAATCCTAAAATCCTGGTTCGCCCGGT
>JANOXZ010000205.1:0-1515 GCA_031418695.1 Synechococcales cyanobacterium VAR_35_metabat_10 | reverse complement strand
CGAAAATCTCGAACGTTTTACTGAACAGTATATTCAACAAAATCCGGATGCTCGTCGTGGAACAAGAGCGCTTCCTTATGTTATTCCTCTTGTATTCCATATTCTTCATGATAACGGCCCGGAGAATGTTGCCGATTCTGTAATTGTAAATGCAGTTCGTATCATGAATGAGGATTTTAGAAAACTCAATGCAGATACTGCACAAATAGTTCCTTCGTTTATTCCAATTGCCGCTGATTGCGAGATCGAATTCCGTCTCGCTACTAAAGATCCAAATGGAGGTTGTACAAATGGCATATTGCATAAACAGACACTATTAACTTATAATGCAAACAATGCATCAAAACAAAATCCCTGGCCAAATAATAAATATCTTAATATTTGGGTAGCATACTCACTGGAAAGGCAGGGAGCTGCAGCCTGGGCATATTTGCCTGGAGCGCCTAATAACGTAGATGGAATCATGTGTTGGTATACTTACGTTGATAATTTAACCCGGACACTTACACATGAAGTCGGACACTGCTTTAATCTTAAACATCCTTGGGGAGATGAAGATTCACCGGAAGTAACATGCGGTGATGATGGAGTAGGTGATACACCGATTACTAAAGGATGGTCGCCGGGCAATTGTAATTTGAGTGGTTCTATTTGTAGTCCTCCTATTATTGAGAATGTACAAAATCATATGGATTATTCTTACTGTACTAACATGTTTACTGCAGGCCAAAAAGCCAGGATGCACGCTACATTGAATAATACTGTAAACGGAAGGAATAATCTTTGGACAAATACAAACCTGATTGCTACCGGAACGGATACACCCACCGGGGCTACATGCATTCCTATTGCCGACTTCAGCTCTGATTATGCTTACGCTTGTGCCGGTGACTCGGTTCATTACTCAGATATTAGTTATAATGCAGTTCCTACAAGTTGGGAATGGACTTTCCCGGGCGGTAGTCCTTCAACATCCACATTACAACATCCTAATGTAGTTTATGTAAATGCCGGTTCTTATTCTGCAACATTGAAATCAACTTCTTCCGCTGGAACCGATTCAATAACTAAGACATCTTTTATTCGCGTTACAGCTTCGCCTTTACACACTGTCCCTTTTGTTGAAAGTTTTGAAGACACTTCTTCATTCCCAGGTAACGATGGTTTTTTAATAAACCCTGATGGAAACAGTACATTGACTCGGGTAACTAATACTGCAAGTACTGGTTCTGCCTGTATCAAAATGAATAATTATACAAACATAGACGGTGAAATTGATGAGTGGGTTACTCCTTCATTGGATTTCTCAAATATGAATTTTCCAATAACGATTCAATTCAAGGTTTCTCACGCTCAACGAAACAGTACTTCAAACGATAAGCTAAAACTATTTTACTCTTTAAATTGCGGACGTTCGTGGTCTTCTTGTAACTATAGTAAACAAGGAGCAGGTCTTGCCACAGCAGGTATCGTCAGTTCGAATTTTACTCCAAACAACCCTTCACAATGGAGACA
>JANOXZ010000204.1:0-11942 GCA_031418695.1 Synechococcales cyanobacterium VAR_35_metabat_10 | reverse complement strand
CCCGTGAAGCGTGTTTGCATACGCTACAACTTGAGGCAAAATGACAGAACCCGCTCCCATTTCGATTAGCTTTATCAACGAACTCAAAGACCACCTCGAAGCCCAGCGCGTTCTTTACAGCAAGGGTGTCATGGCTAAATTGGATAAAGTGGTCGCGGTTTTGCTATTTAGCTTTGGTGTTTGCTGCGTCGCTTTTGGGGGCTTGCATTGGTGGACGATTATTTGGTTTCCATTGGCTGTAGCAGAATGGTTCGATTTTTTATCGCTAAGCCGCTGTAGAACAAAAATAGAGTTTCAGCGCAATCCAAAGTTTCGTGAAGAGTATCATTTGACCTTTTCACGGGAGAACATACACTTCAAAACTGCATCGCTCGACTCAACTTTGCAATGGACGCATTACGATCGTGTCATCGAAAGTCCAAATTTATTTCTGCTTATGTATGGCAAAGGGCTTTACACGCTTATTCCCAAGCGGTGTTTTAACTCGGAGGAAGAGGTAACCGAATTTCGTTCTTTGCTCAACCGGACAATCGGGCGATAGCCCCCAACAAGTGCAACCAGCCATCAGAACCCGCTAACAATTCCACTACGAACGACGACGGATTAACAGACGCGATGACTTTCCCAAGGGGACGCTACTCGATCAAACCTCAGTTTCCACCAAAGCCGATAGCTCCGCTTGCGCCCAAGGTGATCGATCCCCAAACCCTTCAGAATTCTCAGAACCCCGATCGCTCTCAACAACCCCTCAGACCCCAGAGCGATCGATCACCCGCCTCAGCACCGCAGGCGAATCACTAACCTCAACCCCGATCGATGACTCCAATGCAACCACCCACTGATACTGCCGATCGCCTTTGGCGCAAGCGGAACGATCGATCACAGCAGCTCCAACATCAATAGTCCTCTGATACATGACGTTCCATTGAATTCGGTAGATCTGGGGGTGACGAGGAGTTCTATTGGTGTGGTGGGATTTTGGTTTTGGGGGGATCTGTGATCGATCGGCCTTGATGGGTGTTACTTAATCCCTGTTCAGTGAAACTGCTCACTGTTCTGTTGACAATGAATTCTTGAAAGCGTTGCGAATCATGGGTTTAAATCAGGTCATGGTACCAAATTATACGAATCGTTGTCGTACCCCAAGTGCATGCTAACTCGTTAAATTTAGAATTGCTGTATTGTATCTGTAATTATGTTGAATTTTGAATTAGTATTAGTTGGCCAGAAGATTTTCTAACATAAATCTCACACTCATCATCATACATTGCATTTCGATTTTCATACTGAAGGAATTGTTGACCACTACTTATTGAGAATTTATAATATTTGGCAGCCTCAATAAACTCTTTATTTTCCATTAAATTATCACCATAAATGTTAGCTTTTTTGCATATCGAATAATGGCAAAAATATAAATCTATATCAGGATATTTTTCTCTATCAATTGAAATGATTTTTATCACTTGAATAAAGTCTTCAACTACTCCTAGAGGATTATTCACTTGCTTACTCATTCGCATATTTCCACGAAGATAGTAGTAGTATGGGTTATTCGGTTCCTTTTCAATTTTTTCAAACAGATCACCCAATCTTAATTTTTCATGCTCTTCTAGTGTCATGCTAGAATCAAAGATTAATTCCCCCAAAAAGGAATCTATCCTTTTAATAACATTTTCTTTTCTCTGTATGAACCAGCTTAAAAATTTTCTTATAATTAATAGCTTCATATCGTTACCATAAATAAAATAGATACAATTGCTGTGTATCGGCTCGATAAAAAATAAATCCAAATGAATTAGAAATGATGTAGATATTTATTGTGATTCTCTCTAGTTTTCATTGAGAAAAGCTAGATTTAGAGTTCTTTGTCATGGCAAACTCATACAAAATAATATTGAACCTCACATTCTGCTCCTTTTTGCAAAAAATAGTTAACAACGAAAACGTGTGACTATACGTCTCCGGATAGAGAATGATCGATAAAATCAAATCAATTTGCATAGACTAGTTAAGTGTGAAGTTTTTATGAGTATAGACACTTAAGCTTACTGATTCTCTTGAAAAGGGATCAGTGAAATGTGGGTTGAACAATATCTGAATTAGTTTAACTGAGAACATTGTTAAATCTAAGCATAGCACGGTCAACTCAGAGGTCACAGCTTATGCCCCAAAACCCTGAACATTTGATAGTGTAGTGAATGACTACTATCAAATGTTCAGGGTTTTAGCGCGTTTAAATTGGGTCATTTATATCTCTTGAACCTAAACGGATTAAGAGTCCAGCCTGGAGACCATCGTAGTGGAGAAGATGGTTTATTTAGCTCAGGTATTTGAGAAATAACCCACCAAGCGCTAGAGTTACTATTGGGACCAATCTTGCCTCGTAATCTAAAATCGCCAAGGGCATAATACTCTATTCTTGCTGTTTGAATCTTTTGAAAATTCTGATATATGCGGGTCTCAATTGAATCATTAGGACAATCTGTTCCATCATCGTATATTGTTTGTGAATAGTCTTTCCCCACTGATTCTCCCGCTCTAGTTCTGATTTCAGCAATTATTGGAGTTGGCTCAAATCTACGAGCTTTCGCTTGATCTTCTGGTCCTGCTAGATATATTCTCACACCCGTTCCTGTTTTATCAAAAACATCCACGTCAATATGATAGGCCGTGATGCCTAATGCCTCAACCACTGGCCAGTAATGAAGATTTACTTTGAATTCTCCCGAACTATCCAGATTGAAGATGGGCTCATTCCCAACATATCGGCTTAAGTTATTGTCACCAGCATCAAAGCTTAAAGGGTCTTCACTAATAAATCTTCCCACAGCAGCATCGTAATACCGAGCACGATAGTAATACTGACCAGTCTCACCATCCCATTCTCTGCCGGTATAAGCAAATCGCAGCTCGATCGGACTAGTCTGACCGACAATTCGACCAAAGCTATCGTAAGTAACATGGTCAATTGCTATACCAGCATTATCAACCACATCCTTCACCGTACCCTGATGATCAGTCAGGAACCAATGCAATTGAGCACTAGATTCTTCCGCTAACACCTGGTCCGTTTGAGTACCGTAAAGGTAACGAGATTTTTGTGCTCCTAAGCCATCAAAGACCAAAGCTATTTGGTTTCTGTCGATCGCAAATCTCTCAGTCACCACCCCATCAATCTTCTTACCAATTCGCAAGTTATTGGTGTCGTAGATATACTCAATATTTTTCTCAAGCACCCCAGAAGAATCCTTGAACAGAACTCCAGTCAAGCGATTGTGGTAATCCCAAACATACTCAGTTACCTTACCAGTGGCAACTTCAGTACGCTTAGTTCGATTACCTTCCCTATCATACTCATAGGTAAATTGCCCATCTGCTTGGAGCTGATTATTAGTCCCTGTCTGGTATCCAGCATTGGTTCTGTTCCCATTTGCATCATATTGATAAGCTTCATCTGTCTGAGTACTATGATCTGCCCCAGTCAACTGATTGGTTGAATCGTAGGCGTAGTCTATAGTTCCATCAATACTTGAAACAATCTTTGTCAGTTTATTTGCGGCATCGAAGGTGTAATCATAGCTGGCCAGATTATTTGCTCCCTTTTTATGAGCCAACTGAATCAACCTTTGATTTTGGTCATAGGTGTAGCTGGTTTCTGCCACTAAGCTTTGACCACCCAAGTCACTAAATCTGCTCAGACCTGTTATCTGATTGACCTCGCTATAGGTCATATCCACTCGCTTACTCTGTACTCCAGTTCCTAATTGGGTGATTCTGGTCGCACGATCGAGTAAGTCATAGGTATAGTCTGTCTGACTTGTGTTAGTGCCGTTTATTTTATCGGCTACTGCAACCATTCTTCCTACCTCATCATACGAATAGGTAAATGTAACTGCTGGTACTCCGTTAGTTCCACTGTTATCTAGTGTGGCTAGCCGGTTAAGAGCATCATAACTGTAAGTGTATTTTGCATCGGGATCATTTGCTGTGATCATGTTTCCGACTGCATCATAAGTGTAGCTGATCGATCTCAAGCTCACCTCACCAACACCAATCCAATTTTCACCAGTTCTGCGGTTAAGAGTGTCATAACCGTAGGTCGCCTTCCGGTTGTTTCGATCGATCATCTCCACCCGATTACCCACCGCATCGTAACCGTAGCGGCGACTAAAGCCCAACTGATTAGTATCAGTCAGAAGTCTATTAACTGCATCGTAAGCATACGTTGTTGAATTCCCTACCGAGTCAGTAATCTTCGCTAAATTGCCTACTGCATCGTAATTGGTGCTGGTAATTCCATTATTGGCATCAGTTACCTTCACCTGACGGTTCAGAGAATCATAATCGTAACGGGTAGTATTATTTATGCCATCAGAGGTCGATCGAACATTGCCTTCAAAATCATAAGTAGTAGTTTGAGTGTGACCCAGAGCATCAGTTATACCAGTTCTTCGATCGAGTACATCGTAAACATAAGTAGTCACTTGCCCTAACTGATTGGTATCAGAAACCATATTACCCACTAGATCATAGGCCACCGAATGAGTTTGACCCAACACATCCGTAGTAGTCATCTTGCGGTTGAGAGCATCATAAGCGTAAGAAGTCACCCGACCTAAAGCGTCAGTTACCCCTAACAAATTACCTGCTGCATCAAAAGCATTGGTGGTGCTATGACCCAAAGCATCAGTAGTACGAATACCTCGATTCAATTCATCAAAAGCGAAAGTAGTAGAGCGATTCAGCGCATCAGTCACAGATAATGTGTTACCGACTTTATCGTAGACAGTTTTAGTCAGACCGCCTTGGGCATCCTTCACTTCAATCTGTCGATCGAGCGCATCATACTTAAACTCTGTGCGATTACCATTAGCATCAGTCACCGCTACAACATTGCCAACTTTGTTGTATTCAGTGCGATTAACATGCCCTAAAGCATCAGTCACAGCAACCTGTCTACCTAGTTCATCATACTGATATCGAGTCTTACGACCCAAAGCATCAGCCGTTGATACCACTTGGCCAGCCGTATCAAACTCAGTATCCTTAACCTGATTTAGAGCATTGACTTCTCGAACAACACGACCTTCAGCATCATAAATCGAGCTACGGCGATTGCCGTTAGCATCAATACTGCCGATCACCCGATTTTTTGCATTATAAATCGTCTGTTGCTTACCACCGTTAGCATCCATCGTAGACACTAACCGATTCCGCGCATCATAAACCGAAGTAGTCCGTCGTCCCAAAGGATCAACAATTGCAACTTGGTTGCCAACCAAATCGTACTCATAAGTAGTCACCGCACTAACCTGAGTGCCATTCCCATCTGGATCAGCAGCAATCATCTTAGTCATCCGCCCCATCTGGTCATACTCATAGCGCGTCACATTCCCCCTCGGGTCACGTACCAACACCTGATGACCCATCTGGTCGTATTGATATTCCGTCACTGGTGCAATTCCTGACCCATTCCCATCTGGATCAGCCTGCACCTCCCGCACCAAATGATTTGCTTGGTCATAGAAATATTCCGTCCGTCGTCCTAGCGGATCAACCCTGACAGTTTGATTCCCGACCAAATCGTACTCATAGGTAGTCACCGCCTCATCAGCAGTACCCTTGGCTTGAACCGATCGAACTAAATTGCCTCGCAGATCATAATCATTGTCACTTATTCGACCAAGAGCATCAGTGGTAGTATCTAACAGACCTTGAGCCGTATAGGTAAAACGAGTAGTCACATCATTAGTTTCACTACTAATGGCATCTACTAAGCCCACCACTCGGGTCATCGAAAGTTCATTACCAGTAACGGAATCAATCTCATACAGAGTTTTTCTGCCTAATGGATCAACTTCGCTAGTCAACTTATTCCAGATAGGATCATAAGTATAAGAAGTTACGGCTCCAGGACGCACTGATTGCTGTAAAGCCAACGACCAGCCAGGGGTGAGCGTAATTCCGGTAGGCGTAAACACCAATAAATCGTTTAAGCCATAGCCATCAAAGTCTCCCACCGCGATCGACTTAACATTGCTAGGTAAACTACTGAGGCTTTGAGAAGTTTGGAAAGTCCCATCTGTATTACCCAGTAATATTCCTGTCGTACCAGAAGTCCCAGTAACCAGCAGATCGATCGTGTCATTGCCATCAAAATCGGTGGTAGTAATTGAGCGAATACTCGTACCCACAGAGATAGTCCGACTGAAAGTAAAGGTAGCATTACCAGAATTGAGATACAGTCCCACCCCAGAAGTTTCTGGTGCCCAACGCAAGACATCTAGATCTCCATCGTTATCAATATCTAAGAGTGTGACAGAAGATTCAGATGTAAGGTTTGCATTCTGAGTCACTTCTACTTGCGGCTGGTAGTCACAGAAACCCTTATTTAGTATTGCTCGGAATCCTTGGCTGGTAGCCACGAGCCAATCGGTCTTACCATCACCATCTAAATCTCCTGTGGAGATCTGACCCAAGGCTGTAGGAGTCGAAACAGGAGCAGATAATGCTGCAAAAGCAACCACTCCTGCACCGCCATAGCCTCCTCCATTAAAATCTTGCCAATCTACGTCTGTTTCCAGCGCAGCTCCAAATTCTCCTATACCTCTGCCCAATCGCAGGTAAAACTTACTGAAGTCACGATAAAACATGTCATCCAAGCCATCACCATTGATATCAACCAAACCTAATGTATTAGCTTTGCTGAAATTGATATTGTACGTGGCAGACTGACTAAAACTACCTTTGCCATCACCTAAATAAACCAAGGCTTCTTGATCACGCCCAACTAACATGTCTACATTGTCATCCCCATTAAGGTCTTTTAAATTAACACTCGTATTACTGGTGAAGAGATTATATGTGTCCCCAGCAGTAAACTGACCAGTGGCGCTACCCAACCAAATAGATATTCCGTTGGGAAGAGAAGTTCTGGCGGCACTTGCAAATGCACTAAAAAATTCTTGGGGAGAATTATTATAAAATTTGTTCAAAATAACGGCATCTTGATAACCATCATGATTAATGTCAGACATTTCTACATTAATATCATCAGGTAACTGACCGAAAGATTCTAAATTAAAATCTGTCAAAATAGATCCAATGTTGTTAGTGTTAACGGCTGTGGAACTTTCTTGTAGTCTTCTAACTACATTGCCATTTTCATCATAAACATAATTAGTTGTGTTACCCAATGTATCAGTTTCAGAGATCAGTTGATTTTTGGCATCATATGTTTGCTTTGTTTTCACTCCAATGGCATCTGATGCAGCGACGGGAAGACCTTTGCTATCTAGTTTAGAGTAAGAAATATTACCATTGCTATCAATATAAGTAGCCTGAATCACATTATCAGCACCAGTGAATTTCAGGTAAGGAGCAGTAGAAATACTCTTAGTTAACTTAGGATCAAATAATCCAACGGTTTGTTGAGGTGTTAATCGAATTTCTGAACCATCTGGACGAATAGAATGAATAGCACGACCAGAAATAGGGTCATAGAAAGACTGCTCTACTCCACCTTGTGGGTTGATTTCACCAGTCATGTGATGCAAAGAATCATAACTAAATGCTCTAGTTGCACCAGTAGGGTCAGTGATTTTGAGCAAGTTACCATGCTCGTCATATGCCATTCTAGTAATACGATTTACTGGGTCATTGATAGTCGATAGCTTGCCATTTTCACCATAAGCAAAAGATGTTGAAAGGCCAGCAGGATCAATTACTTGGGCAAGTTGTCCCAGGGGGTTATAAACATGCTTAGTTTCTCGACCTAAGCGATCTTTGACAGACACCAAACGATTTTTACTATCGAATTGATAAACAGTTTGATCCGTAGTTGTTCGTTGAAATGTGCCATCAGCTAGCTTGACTAATTTAGACAAGTCTCCTGGCTGATTTTGATATGCATCATCTGGCTGTTTAGGCTTTTCAAAAACTATCTCACTACCATTCCCATTAATTAGTAATGCTGAACCATCTCTGTTTTCAACAATCTCTTGTACACCAGCAATACCCCAACCAGCACCAAAGTTGCTGTTGACAAAGTTAACGTTAATAACTTTGCCAACGGTGGTTTTGGAGGTACCAAATCTTTCAAAGACATTAAATCCACTATTTGAACTGTAGTCAAATCTACCAGACTGTTTATCTCTAAGATCTACGAGCAAAGATGTAGTCGCTGTACCAGTATTTCCAGTAGATATTCTCCAGAAAGAGTTAGCTGTCTTTTGGATAAAATTCCCATCAGTAACAGATAAATCTGCCACCAAATATGCAGATGGATTACTTCCTACGACCCCTAAACCACCAAAATTGAAGTTAATAATTGGCCGAGCATCTGCTCTTAAAGAACTGTAGGTAAGGCTCAAACTCTGATCTTGACCTAAAGATTTATAAGACACGAGGTCATGAGATTCTGTTACTACTCCAGTATTTAATGAGACTTGAGAGTTGAATTCTTGGGAGTCTTCACACTCACATGGAGGTGGTGGGGGCGGTGGATTTGGGCCACCTGGAGGTGCTGGGGGAGCAAAGAAGTGCCAGCTACTATTCCGAATACCACCCTCGATCGTCTCCACTACTTGACCATTTTTACTTACTCGTGCCAAACCGACTCTTTCAAATTCACCAGAGTTGGGATTAATCGACCACAGATCCATGTCAGTGCCCGGTGCATAGCCAGCTAAATTTGGCAGAGTCAACAGGGCTGGGGTATTAAACACCATATCCCCTGGCTGAATAGTCACCACCAAATCTGGGCGCAAATTCTCCGGTAACGCTGCTGGAGTGAGATTGACAGGCACTTCTGTAATAGTCAAAGTACCTGTGAAAACATTGCCATTTTTGTCATACAGACTATATGGGTCTACTACTACTTTAGCCCCCACCAAATTCGGGTTGGTAGCAATAGTTTGAGCGTTAGGATTTACCGTTACCCCAGTACTGATATCAACCGTAGGCAAATAGATAGGCCGATCGATCGCATTATTCACCCCTTGATAAACATCATGACCCAACAACAAATTCATTTTCTCCGCAATAAACGGATAGGTAATCCCACCTCCTTGAATTCGCTGACCATAAATCTTCAGAGTATCTCCGGCAGCACCATTTGGGACTATAATCTCAAACATCCCAGCGGCATCAGTAGTAGCCTGCTGACCAGCTAACTCCACTAACACCCCAGCAATTCCAGCCTGGTTAGTATTGGCAATTATCCCAGTTACCCGAGTAGTCGTAATCGGATCTGCCACCACATTCAAGGTAATAGCCTGACGAGTTTCTGTACTACCATTTCGGGCAATCAAAGTAAACTCATAAGTGCCAATTTGGTCTGGAGCCGGATTAAACACTAAATGACTGTCCCCAGTAATACTGCCTGTAGGAAGATTGCCAACAGCAGCGATCGACAGAGCCAAATTAGGATCTAAAGCAAAATCTAGCTTATCTCCCACCTTCACCGTCAAATTCCGCAACGTACTTAGATCGGGAATCGGCTCCGCCGCCCCCTGCAACACCACCGGCTTGAAGCCAAAAGCCTTCAGATTTGGATCATTTATCTCCACTCGGATCGCACCACTAATCGCCCCCGCTGCCAAACCACCAGCCTGAATCGCAGTAGCAAAATTCAGATAAGCCGAACCAGCCGCATGGATACCCGAAGCATTGTTGACAGTCACACCCGTAGGCAACTCACTCAACAACACCGCCAAATTACGAGATAGAACTGTGTTCCCCACATTCTTCACCCGCAGATCAGCCGAGTACTTGCCAGTCGATCGATCGAAGCTCACATCACTCAACAACAACTGACCATTCGTAGTCCCGAAATAACCATCCAACACCACCCCTACCCCTGGAGTAGCCGGAGTCACATAAGGATTCACCGCCTGACCCGGAGTACCTGAAGCCTCCAATTGATCGACAAAATTAGTTACTTGTACTTTGCCACGCCCATCACTATCCTGGTTCAGCAACTGCACCACCAGTTTACCGGTAGCCGCATTTACCCCACTCACATCGATCTTCACATGAGTACCATCAAACTGTACCAAGCCAGGAATCGTATCAGTTCCAGATTCACCGTAAGCAAATACTGGTAAATTGGCAGGTCTTTGACCATCGATCGACAGCGGCACACCATTCGCATCAACCAAATAGAAGGCCACCCGGTCATGGGCAAAACTACGAGTATCGCCACCATCAAAGTTAGTCTGTAAATCAAACTCCAGCACTCGCTGACCAGTGCCACCAAAAGCTACGTCGATCGCCTTCTCAGTCACCAAACTATTGCCCTCATACAGAGCAAAACCATTGGTCAAAATCTGACCCCAACCACTATTGGTCGCTGGAGAAGAATAGAAACCACCATTGCCATTGATCGTCACATTCACAATCTGGCCAGCCAAATTATCCGCCGCATCAGCGATCTGTACTTCCACCTGATGCAGACCAGCCGCCAAACCAGCAGCATCAATCACTGGATCAAACTTGCCATCAGGCTGCAAGGTAAAGCTACTCCAAGCCCCCCCATCCACTCGTAACCTTCCAGCACCACCAATATCAGCACTGCCCACCAAATGAGCCAGCGGACTAGCCCCAGTTAGATCTCCGATCTGAATCACAGGCGCAGTAGTATCCAATGTAAAGTTGAAATTATTGCTGCCCACTACCGCATCACTGCTGTCTACTAATCTCAAAGTAAGCTGATAAGTCTTATCGGTCAAAGTCCCTATAGCTGTCGCCAACTGACTAGCCGACAGATTAAAGGTTTTATCAAGATTCACCGCCACATCATTAAACGTGCCGCCCACCTGAGCAATCTGTAACCGCAGTCCCGGCTGATCCAATCGCACTACCCCAGTTAGATCAGCTACTCTTGTCACCCGATCACGATTAGTACTACCAAAAGCCACTGTATCTAGAGCCAGCTTGACCCCGATCGCTCCTTTGGTTTCATCCACAAGGAACCGATCGGCTACATAATCACCGATCGATTTACCCAAAGTCAAACCATCCCGGTTAGAAAACTGGAAGTGAATACCACCATAGATCCGACTCTGCCCTGCCTCAGCCGCTGCATTAGTGAAACTAGTGAACGAGCGACTAATTCCTGGCAAAGTCACCGAGCCACTCTGGAATTGGAAATTATCACCAAAAGTTGCACCCAAAACTGCTGCTGCCGCCGCACTAAAAGTACTGTGCCCAGAAACATACTCCGCAAAAGGCGGCGTATCAATCAACGGTTGCCAATTAGCATCAGCCGTAGTATCGGCATTACCATCTAAAGCGGCATCCCGAATCGCGGTAATTGGTCGCCAAGTATTGTAGGCATACTTCGCATCCCAAGCCGCAATCCCCGCATCAGCCAAAGCCACATCTAACTGAGCAAACAGCCGCGCAGTTTCAATCACACTTGTGCCTTGTACACTGGCAGCAGTCCCAGCAATCTGGTTCCAGTGGCCAACTGGCGTATAAGTCCCACTACCATCTGACCAAAACTGGGCAATCTGAGTTTGATCAGCAGTGCGGGTGGCGCTATTTCTAGCACCTAACTGATTAACTTCGTTATAAGCCGCAGTATATTCAGCACTATTCAAACTCGGCAAACCATTAGGCCGAAACTGATTGCCAGCATCCAACGCGAAAGGTGTCACCTGTGGCCATTGAGGATAAAGCGCACCGGTAAAGTTGGGCAAGCTGGGCTGCCACTTACCAACCTCAATACTGTTTTGATAAGCAACTTGAGTCCTTGCCCCATCTGTACTCCGCAAGGCAAAGATTCGATCGGCTACCGTGTTGCCCAATTCAATCCCCGCAGTTTTACCTGCACCATCGGCGATCGTGTTGAGAGTCCGAGTTAAAGCCGCATTAATCAACGCCTGTTGAGAAGGATATAACTTGATCAAAATCCGGGCTGCTGCTGCCGCCGCTGC
>JANOXZ010000203.1:0-2599 GCA_031418695.1 Synechococcales cyanobacterium VAR_35_metabat_10 | reverse complement strand
GCCTTTGTTCATCACGGCAATTCGATCGCACAAAAACCGCGCCAACCACAAATCGTGGGTGATAAACAAATAGGTGAGATTATAAGCTTCCTTGAGTTCCAACATCAAATCCAGCACCTGAGATTGAATAGTGGCATCGAGCATACTCACCGGCTCATCACAGATAATCAGCTTAGGTTCGGTAATTAAGGCACGAGCAATGCCCACCCGTTGCTGTTGACCACCAGAAAGCTGGTTGGGATATCGATCGATGAATTCCGCAGCCGGAGATAGACCAACTTTATCCAGGATAGCCAATACTTTCTCGCGGGCGATTTCGGGAGTGGCGATTTTGTGGATTAGTAGCACATCGGCAATACTGTCACCGATCGTCATTTTAGGATTCAGCGAAGCACTGGGATCTTGGAAAATCATCTGGATTTGGCGACGTTTGTTTTGCATCTCTTGGCGCGAAAGTTTCGACAGATTTTGGCCAGCAAATTCTACTGTGCCTCCTGTTGCCGGAATTAACTGCAAGATGGTGCGAGACAAAGTACTTTTGCCACAGCCCGATTCGCCTACGAGGCCAAAAATCTCGCCTTCATATAGCTCTAGGTTGACGTTATCGACAGCTTTGATGGTTTTGCTGTCGCCCATCATTTTTTGGAGGAACCCACTGCCCAGATCATAGTTTTTTTGGAGATTAACTAGTTTCAGTAGAGGTTTATCGGTATTTACTGGGCTATTGCTTACATCGCCACTCTGAATATGCAGCGCAGACTTGAGTAGTTCTTGAGTGTATTCGGCTTGGGGTGCTTCAAAAATTTGTTTAACTGGTCCGGTTTCGATCGGCTGACCATCTTTCATCACCATGATGCGATCGCAGTACTCGGCCATCATGGCCAAGTCATGAGAAATTAGCATCAATGCCATGTTGCGTTCTTGGCAGAGCCGCGTTAATTCCCGTAAGATTTCTGCTGATACTCGCACATCTAAGCTGGTGGTAGGCTCATCGGCCACAATCATTTTGGGATTCAGCACCAAAGCCAGGGCGATCGCCACCCGTTGTCTCATTCCGCCGCTGAACTCGTGAGGATATTGTTGCCAGCGACTTTCTTCAATTTTGACCGCATCTAAAGCTGCCAGAGTCCGTGCTCTAGCTCCGGCTTTGCCCAACTCTGGTTCGTGAGCCAAGACTGTTTCCATGCAGTGCTGACCAATCGTCATCAAGGGGTTCAACCTAGTCATAGGGTCTTGAAAGACGATCGAGACTGCTTCGCCCCGAAATTTCCGCAAGTCTTCTGGGTCTAAATCAAAGACTGATTTGCCCTCGAACTGGGCGGTGCCATTTACTTGGGAGCCAGGGGGTAAGAGTCGGACAATTGATCGGCCAATGGTGGATTTGCCACTCCCTGATTCACCGACAAATCCCAGTTTTTCACCGGCAGCCAGATCAAAGGAAATGTTGTCTACGGCATACTTATTGGTGTTGGGATAAGTAATCTGTAGGTTTTTCACAGAAAGAATGGGCTGAGCAGATTCAGTCATGGATCTTGGTGCCGATGAAAATGTTGTGTATATAGATTACCTTATGTGAGCCTAGCCTCGGAATTTCTGGTGGTACAGAGTTTGGTTGGAAGTAGGGCAAGGTTCAAAGGAGGGTAACAGAAGGTTATCGATCGGTGTAAGGTGAAGAAAGCCATCTCTGCTCTAAATACGCCACCAAAAGCATGATTCCAAGTCAATCAGTCGCAGCAAGTTTACCTCCCGAGATACGCCAAAAGTTAGGGATTGAGATGTTGGCAAAGACCAAGCCAGTGAGTCATCTAGCGGCTGAAAATCAGGTAAGTCGGAAGTTTCTTTACCAGCAAAGTGAGAAAGCGCAGATAGCTTTAGATGAAATATTCGAGTGTAAAGCCCCAGACAATGAAGTGTTATTTAACCTGCCTGTCACTAAAACTTGGCTGACTCAGCTTATTCTGGGATTAGTACTAATTTGCCATAGCTCCTATCGTGGGGTAATAGAGCTATTTCAGAGTCTGTTGGATACTCCCATTAGCATTGGCACAGTCCATAATCGCCTTCAAGCGGCTGCTGATATTGGGGATGGTATCAATCAAGCTCAAGATTTGTCTGGTATCGAAGTAGGACTTCAGGATGAAATATTCCAGGGTCCTCAACCAGTGTTGGCTGGAGTAGATGCACAATCAACTTACTGCTACTTACTTCAAGGGGTAGAACATCGAGATGGAGATACTTGGGCTTGGCATTTACTAGATGCTATGGAGCAAGGGTTTCAGCCAGATTTCACTATAGCTGATGCTGGGACAGGATTGAGAGCCGGTCAGAAAGAAGTCCTACCGGAAGTCCCTTGTAATGGCGATGTTTTTCATATCCAGCAACAGTTTTGGAAAGTTGTTAATACTCTAAGCCGACAGGCGACAGATGCTGTCTCCAAACGATTAAAACTAGAGCAGGAGCTAGTTACAGTTAAAAGGAAAGGTCAGAACACTCAACAAATCAGTCGCAAACTAAACATTGCTAAGAAATTAGAGCAGCAATTGGTTATTCTGGCGAAGGATGTCAAAACTATGTTGAGCTGGATGTCTCATGACATCCT
>JANOXZ010000202.1:0-12124 GCA_031418695.1 Synechococcales cyanobacterium VAR_35_metabat_10 | reverse complement strand
TCCCTGTTGCCAGCTCTAAATAGAAAAAAGTACACATTATGAATGGCGATCTGAGGTAGTTGCAGACGTTTCGTTTTTGCCAACATCTCTGCCTGCACCCAGTAACCAACGCCCAAAAACGTAGCGTCTTCAACTGCCAACAAAATGCAGTCACCAACAAACCCAGCCATGACACCAAAGCAAACTTTACCAATGCCTAGTGCTGATGACCACGAACGCTATCGGCAATTACTTCGCAGTTGGGCCACATACACTGGCTTGGAAGAGAGCGACCCATACATTCAGGTTACTGGCCACATCTATGGCCTCTGTATACAGGTCAACGAGCATCAAGCTGATACCCAGCAACAATTGACTCGCTTTGATGCTCGGCTAGATCGCATTGAGCAGTTCATGATTACCCTTGACGATCGGCTGACTAATATAGAGACTCAGCCAAGCACAACAGCTTCCGACCACGATCAGCCCATTGAACCCAACATCTTGAAGATGCTCTGCGAGATTTCGGACAAACTTGACGCTCACCAACAAGGAGCTTTCCCAAAAATTGTTAAAGACCCTAGTTATGATCTGCATAAAGGTCATATCCTCCTGCTACTGCGTGGTGTTCGGATATTGGTGGTCATGCTGGAAAAGCTGAGTAGCACAACCAATTCAGTAACGTCAGTTGGTAACGTTGACCAGGACGTTGCGATCGAAACCAAAAATCTCAACAATGCTATGACCAACACCGGATATAGGTTTCAGCCCTTTAGCCGAGGCAAGAAAATCCTAGATTGGGTGAAATTTGCTTGCCATGATGTTGATGGTAAATGGCTCCTCAAGTTGGCGGCCATGGCGATCGCTCTCCCCCTTGCCGGTTTCTCGATCGGTCTTGGCCAAAATTATGCTCAAGTCAATAACTGGTTTGATCCTCAACCAGCTCAACAAACCAAAACTACTAACCAAAAGCGTTGACATTCATTTTTTGTCGCCACTCCTCCAAAGATTTACCCCATCCCTCTTCCCACTTTTCCGCCAAAAAACAATCAGCCTTTGACCCCATAGACAAGCCCTGCTGCACCATATTCAAAAGATTCTCGATCGAACTCTTACCAGCCAGAGAGTTGGCAAAAAAAGCTCCTAATAGAGCCACAGCCAAAGGACTCCGCAATTGAGCCAGAGTAAATGCTTGCAGCGCAGCCTCACCAAACACAGACGTATCAAAACCCGTAACAATATGCCAAATATCGTGGGTTTCCCGCATCCTCATAGCAATATAACTGTAATCATCTTCTATCTTTAATTCCCGGTAGAACTTGGGTTCTAATCCTTGCTCGATCATTTGTGAAGCATAGCAATACCCCAACGATCCTTTTGGCAGACTCATTAACTCCCTTAAGTCAATGACTGGCGCAAAATATCGCTCATCAATAACCTGAGCGGCCTGGGTACGCGCATGTTCGATGAACTGTGGATATAGCCCGGTTTCTCGAAGACCATCCGCAACATCAAAGACAGCACTAGTCTGATCTACGTTTTGAGCTAGAGCCAAGAATCCCTCTAGGATTTTGAGGTGATGGGGTTGAATTTGATCAGTCATGGCAGTGTCGTGTGGTTGAGTTACAGATGTGTGATATTCTACACAAAAAGCATTGAAACTTAACAAATGGATCTAACTTGGTTTGATTACCCTATTATTGTTTTCCCGCACCAGACCGACTATGGGGGAGTTGTTTGGCATGGCGAATACCTTAAGTGGCTGGAGGAAGCACGAGTAGAGTGCCTTACCTCGATCGGAATTTCTTTCTCGGATTTTGTATCAATCGGCTGCGACATGCAGGTTGTGGACATATCGTTACAACCCAAACGCTCTCTAAGGCTCGGCGACAAAGCAATAGTAAAAGCCCGTGTTGAGGTGGATGGAATAAGAATTATCTGGAAGTACCAGATTCGATCAATCGACGACGCGCTATGCACTACCGCAGCTATTACGCTAGTCGCGGTAGATATCAACAAACAAAAAATAATGCGCCAATTACCTCCTGCTGTGCAATCAGCTCTAGATAAACTATTGGCTATTTAATTACACCAGAGAGATGTCCATGGAGAAAGGATGCGGCTTGATTGTCGATTACAAAAACGAGGGCGCTAGCTTGCAAATATTCCCACGCAAGCCACTTCTCTCAATAAATCAATCTAATTGGTGCAATATAAAGTTCGAGCACCACAATTTACCTGGCTTTTCAGTAGGAGAGCATTCGTCTAGGCAAAATACCTTGGTGATTCTGCACGAGCCAGCAAGGCTTGTACAAAGAAGGCTGGGCGGACTATTGAAGGATGAAAGCGCCAAATCTGGAGATATCGTATTTTGCCCCCATGGAGTACCTCATTCTGCGGAATGGGGTGAAAAAGTATCATTCTCCCTAATATTTCTTGAACCGAGTTTCTTCGAGAGCGATAACAACCTAGAGTTAATGCCGGGTTTTGCTCAATCCGATCCAGCGATCTACGGAATTGGACAGCATCTTAGATTGCAATCACAGATGGGGATGTACACCAGCCAACTTTATCTCGACTCGATCGCATCATTTTTGTCCACGCATCTTTCAGATCATTACTCCATCGGGCGGAAAACAATGGACCGCTCAGCCCTGACTCAAAAAGATTTACAGCAATTATATGACTATATTGATGCGAATCTTAGCCGTAAATTAGCCCTCCAGGAGTTAGCGGCTGTACTTAACATGAGCCATGGAAACTTATCTAAATTGTTCAAAAAAACAACCAACAAAACGGTTTATCAGTATGTAATTGAGTTGAGGCTAGACAGAGCTGCTCGACTCCTCCAAAAAACAAATTTCAGGATCGAAGAAATAGCATTGTTGACTGGATTTGTCTGCCAGAGCCATTTAACAAAATATTTTCGGGATCGCTTTGCAATTACTCCTCACCAATATCGCAAAGCGTTTAGATAAATTCGACAGGATTTTGATATAAATTCGACAGGATTTTGATATAAATTTCACAACTCCTAATATATCATTTTAGTAGAGAATATATTAGGGAGGGGTAGAAATGCGTGTAAATAGCTCATGTAGTCGGGGTATCACAGGTCTAGTTTTTTCAATCTCTGCTCTAGATCTGATCGACTTGGAGCGCGAGCTAATCAAGACAAACACCCAATCAACCTGCGAACAAATCACCACTGCTATTATTCTTGCAGAAATGAAAAACCGCTGGGATACTCGTAATCGCAGTGGTAACGAGAAATATAGAGAATTCTTCTATCGTTACGCTAGCTTTTTGGACTACTGTCAACGAGCGTGGGGGTACGGCCATACTCACTGTAATCAACTTGTACAAGTCGGGCGCACCATCGCAAATCTCACCGCTCAATGCCAAGAGAGATGTGAAGTTTTTATTCTTCCTGCATCAGTTTCTGAAGCGATCGATCTAGTCAACCTCCCTGAAAATATCCGATTATCAGTTTGGCAAGCATACAAGCAAGATGGCATCCCCCTGCCTCTGATACCACGAAAAATGATACCGGCAGAAGTATTATCACCCAGCCTCGACCAACGCATCCAAACCATTCGGAAAATCATTGTAGATAACCTCCCGAGTGAAGATTTACCAAAACTAATGGCCTCTCTATTCACGCCTTCCATTCAAGAAGAAATCCAAGCTCTCCTATCCAAGAAGCCTTCAGTAGACGAATTAAGCAGAATGAGCGAAGAAAAATCTAAAGTCGATCTAGGTGGACTTATTCTGCCTCACAAACCACCAAAAAATGACCGGTAAGAAGCTAGATGATTATTTGATATCAGCTTAAGTTGGTGCCGGAAACCACGTAGATAGCCATGAGTAATCGGATATATAGAACTGCTGCTGGCTATCGGTCAACACGCTCGATCGAAGTCCATCACTATCAGTCACTACCCCAAAGATTTCTGGGTACTCCTTGCCACCATAGATATGATGCCTTCGGTGTACTCGCATTCCTGGTATTGGAATATCTGGATCTGCATTGATTATGAACCCCTCTACCTCTGGAATCGGTGATGGATAATTTTGGCTTATCGCTTTTTGGGAGCGCGCCCTCGGACTAATACCATAGTTTTTGCTTATACTTTGCTGGTTTTGTTCGTTTCGATCGATCACTTGGGCAGAATCTATTTGGAGTAAACACATACAATCCTCCCCAAACACAGCCTTTTGCCCCTGGTTGTGAATTTCAACTTTGTCTACCAGAACAGTTAAAGCAGGTAAAGTTTCTTTTTTTGAATCTACTTTGGAAGAATAGTTCTGTAAATCGTTTGAAGCAACAGGTATTGCTGGCTCCTGCGTCGCTCCCAATAAGAAACCTACATATAGGGCTGAAATATGAGAGATTGCTATTAGAGACAGGGATACAGCCTTTTTACTGGTCGCATAGCCCGAAACAGGAATGTAGGTGATCGCATGTTCTGACTGTGTTTCAGGCTGCTGACGATTTTCCGTCATTTCAGGCTCTGATTCGTTTGAGAAATTAGGATGCCAGAGGATTTTATATTGGTGGGTGTTTAGAGTATTTTTGCCAAACTTTTTGCCAAACAGCGCCTGACTCTTCGCCTGAATCTCATTAATTAAGTCACCAATTCGATCGGGCAATTTGCCTAACTCTGTTTTGACTGCTTCCACGCTGGCTATCAACCGATTCTTTACCTCGGTTTGCCTGACTTGGCTCTTTGGTCGCACCCGAACGCTTTCTTCTTGGCGTTGGCCTTGGGCTGTGCCGTAGGCGTAATATTTGTGGTCTTTTACGATGTCCCGAATCCGGCTATCGATATTCCGTTGATGCCCACAGTATTGCTGGTAGCCTGGGCAGTTTAAGGCGATTTCTTTGATTCGATCGATCTGCTCCTGGCGGCCTTCTACTCCTTCAAACACCACCACATATTCCAAGATCAAAAACAGCAGATCGTTGGTCTGGCTCTGACCTGTCCAACCGACTTCGATCGACTCTTCCAAGTCTTGTTTCCAGGCGGCGGCGGTGGCTGAGTAATTATTGTTGCCGTTGCCTCCATAGGTTTTTTTGCGGCTATCTCGATACTGCTGAGAGTATTTCTTGACCTGCCGATCGAGCATGGCCATATCCTGTTCGCTGGTCTGGGCGCGATTCATGAAATCCTCTACCTGGGCTTGGTAGCTGATATCTTCGCTGTACAAGATATCCCCATCTCGATCGAGCAGCACCCACCCACTATTTGGCTGGCAGGGGAGCCGATGGCCGTTGTACATGGTGGGCTTTTCACCGGGGGGCGCGAAGGATTTGGGGTTGGGGAATATTTCTAGTTCGCCTTTGGCTACTTTGAAACCACTCTCTTCTAGAAACTGTTTGGTAGCTGCGGCCAAGTTGAATGTGGGCATCAGTCGATCGAACACCCAATAAACATGGATGCCTTCGCTGTCTGAGCTATGGCCAATGAGCGGGTCTGTTAGGCCAAATTTGGCCATCTGATTCAAGAATTGGTGGAATCGCAGTAGATCTCTGAAGGGGTGGATGCTACTGCCTCGATCAATGTCTGACATCAAATACTTTGTCTGTGAGTCGAATCTTACCCCGATTATTTTTTCTGGGTCTTGGTGCAGTCGCACGAACTCACCGGGACTGAGAGGATGGTGGTTGTTGGTTGCCCAATCGGTGTTTGGTAGGTTGGGGCGAAAAATCCAGCCGAAGGGTTGGAGTAGGAATAAGTCGATTAGTTGTTGTGTGGCGTTTGTTTGGGGCATTTTTTTCCTTTGCCCAATCTCGCTTTTCCAACTGCCCAGGTAGTTTGACTTAATTCGCGCATTTTTGCTATAATCGAAAAATGACCTGTCTGGCGTTGAAAGCGAATTGTAAGAAGATCCCGCGAAGAACATGCTTACGTTTCGTTTGCTTGATTGAGTTATTTAGTTTTTAATAGGGAAGCCGCTTTGATACTTGTATCGAGGCGGCTTTCCGCATATGGACAGTTTTTAGTTTTACAAGGCCACTGGTCAGTATTGACCGTGGCTTTGTAAGTAGACAATCAGGTTGTATTACTGAAGAATACATTTGTAGCGTGTTTAAGAACTATTATCAAGTTTGTTGATTGAAATGGTAGCACAGAACTCTTGAGAGATCTAGCAGATTGAAAAATATTACATTAATTAACATCATTTATTTCTCTTAACCTCCTCCCTGTATAGTCCTGAGTCTTTTGCTCTGGCCTGAATAATTTCTCTGATTGTGGGGGTCACCACATACGATCGGGAGTAATGCGCTAATTCTGCTCCGAAAATTTGGGTGCTGGCTATTTCTCGCTGGATGCCTATTCCTTCTTTTTTGCCTAATTCTTCTGGTAATGCCAGCACATCAGCACTGATCACTCTATCTGCTTTGACCCGCTTGTATTCTGTTGCCCTCTCTAGCCAAAAAGTTGCTGCTACTGTGGGTACTCGGTGCTGCCACGATACTTCGTTGGTTGGATCCATTTCTTTTATTTGACCAAGGAATATTAAATGATTATTTTGGAGGGCAGGTATTTCATGAGTATTTTTTGCTGAGGTTGAGACCCCCAATAGGTAATAGCCCCTCACAACATCAAATCCTAGATACCCTCCGCTGATTATTAGATCAATTCGATCTCCTTCGTCGTTCGTATATACAAGTGCAAATGGTACGCAGCCGGTGACATATTGTCCTACTCGGCGAAACATCTCTATTGCTTCTGCCGATGCTCCTGTTAGCACTGGAGCGTATGTCCCCTCACCCATGTCGCGGATTAGCCCCCACATGTTGCCCTGGTTATTTCGTTCGAGGTCGTATAAGGCTAAAGCGGTTAAACGTAAAAAATGAGCTTGGATATGACTCACTCTTACGGTTGATCCTCCCGCCTCTTCTTTCTTTGTCGTCATTTTGAGTAAGGCTAAATGCAGTCACTTATTCTCTACTGATTGGACGAATTATTAAGAAAGGTGCTTAAGACTGGTCTATGAAGAAACCTCTTGTGCTATCTTATCTTCATTATTATCTACCAGTCTAGTTCGGATCAATCAATCATGACTCAAACTCAAGTGCAGGTGTTAAGTAGGACTCAGCCATGTTTGTTAAGTAGTGGTCATCCTGGGGGCTATCAAAAGGTTGTCGATTTGGTGCGGCAAGTGGCCAATCTAGATATGACCGGCTTGGAAGGAGAGTTGATTAATGCCCGTGGTCAGGCTGTTTGCGCTCAGATGGGAATTGCTATTCTTTTAAGCGAGATGAAGAATCGCTGGGATGTGCGCAATCAATCTGGCCATGAGGATTTTAGAGATTTTTTTGGCAAATATAAAAGCTTTCAGGATTACTGCAAACAGGCTTGGGGGTATGCCGAGACTCGCTGTAAGCAGTTCGTTAAAATCGGGCGCACTCTTGTCCATCTCATGCACGAGGCTCAATCACAAGAGAAAACTTTTATTTTGCCTGAATCTGTTAATGAAGCCATCAATCTCACTCGCATTCCTGATGATTCTCGTCTCGATGTTTGGCAGGCTTACAAGCATGATGGCGTTCCTTTGCCGATCGCAGATTCTGCTAACAAACAGCAAGACTCAGATTTGACGGATTTGGCTGCTTCTAACGATCCTCAAGCTATTCGTATTCAGACCTTTCGAGAGATCGCGGATATCTTACCTCAAGATAATTTGACGGCGGTTATTGCTTCTATGATTAATCCCTGGAATAAGGACGTAATCATGGATTTGTTCGCCAAAAAGCCAGCGAGAGCCGACTTGGCTACAATGGGTATCAGAGCTAAACATAATTTGGCTAATACCTACCACATCACTGGTTTCCATGGTTTGATCGGCCAGGATTTAGACGATTTTCTCACTGAAAAGCTTAATTTGATTTAACTGTATGTCCACGATCTCTCTGACTAAGCGCGACGAAGTTGTTGCCTCTTTCCGTTCTCGGCTGGCCGATCCTGCTCCTGGTCGCAAGAAACTTCTGCCTAAAAAGGATTTCGAGGTCTTGGCTCACGGTTTCGTTGAGCAGCTTGTTTCTGTCTCTGATCCTCTTTCCATTGACTCTTTGGTTCGCCAAGAGTTACTTATGCTCGAAGCTGGTCTCCGTAATTGGGAAATCACTCAGGAGTACGTTCCTGTCTACATTTATCTCATTCGCGCTGCGATCGATGATTCTCGCCTCTCTTTACCTCCTAACAAGTCTCTCTATCCCGCTCTCCGCATTCTTCTCGCTTATCAACAGGGTCTATCTCTCGATGATATCCCTATCGAGTCTTCCGATTCTCCTGTTATCGATCGTCTTCTCTCTCTTTCTGACCCCGCTCTCTTCGACCGCATTACCGAACTTTCTGATGAGCTTCGCAAGTTACAGGATCTTTTTTCCATTCGCTCTGGGCTTGCTCCTAATCCCAATTTTGTTCCTCCTAATTCTTCTCCCTATTCCCTCAATGCTTTTCGTAAGTGTCGAATGTATATTGAGTCTGTTATGCACTGGAATAAAATAACTGATGATCACCTTCGGCGGTTTATCATCAATGAGCGTCTTATTATCAAGCTCAGTGGTATGAATCCTGGTTTTGTTGCTGATTTCATTAATAATCATTCTGATTCTATTAATCGCCATCACCGTGAGCTTCAAATTACTCATTTTGATGTTGTTGAGAATCAGAGGACTCATTGGCGCGCTAATGTTCTTGTTCGCAATCCTGATTTCTTTGAGCTTGTCATTCACTGCAATAAGCGACTGGAGTTCGGCGGTACTGTTCTCCTTCAGCCTGATGACATTACTCCTTATGTTTCTTGATTTAATTTCACTAAACACTACAACTGGAATTTTGGGGCTTCGTACTTTCTTAAGAGATATCTAGATATTTTGATATCTGGATGTCTCCTTTGATTAAATCCACCCGTTGCACTCCCGACCACCGGTAGCATTGATGATTCGCTCTCTTTTGATATATTTTAGAGAGTAATTTACTCTCTAAAATGTACTTACTCTGCTTTTGGCCAGCGGATTTTCGTTCTCTGGCTTCTCAAGCTCAAGAACGTGTAATCGGTGCATATCAGGTGATCCAGTAATCCAATCCCCACCAAGGCTGTCGCCTCTATCAGCCCGATCGTCAGCTCGATATCTTCCTCACTCGGCTCTAGGCTCTGACTTGGATGGTTATGAGCCACGATGATTTTCTCTGCTCCTTTCAGCAGCGATTTCCGCAGCACCTCTGACACTGGCACTACTGTTGACGACTGGCCTCCGATCGCTATCACTTCTCTTCCCAAAAGCTCGTTTTTGACATTGAGGTAGGCAACGGCAAATGCTTCTGTATGTCGCCCTATTAGAAGGTCTTGGAAGATTGCGTAGGCTGTTTCTGGTGAGTCAATGATTTTGCTGTAACGCGCTTTCTTTGACCCCGCGATCTGCCGTCCTAGGTGGATTACTGCTAACAGTTGGGTGCCTTCGCTGTCTAGCAGAAATGGGAAGTCATCGAGGGTTAGGCTCATTACCGATGGTGCTAAACCGCTGTTTCTTTCTTCGATTTTCTCCAGTATCTTTGCTACCTTTCTTTCCCCCATCACCGGGAAAATCATCTGAATCAGGCTTTTGATGTCTTTTGGTATTTGGCTATAAAATCCTTCTGCATCTTTAACTAACATTTTTGACCTGCTATTTTTTTAAGGTTTCTAAAAAAATAGGGCTGCGCCTCTTTTTGAGAGTTTTGGCGCAGCCCAGGTGATCAGGTTTTGATTAAATTTCGGTCGTATTTGCGGTGATTTCCCCCAGGTGTCGATAAAGTCTCGTCACTCTGGCAATTCCTCTCTTCATATCCTGCCAACTACCATAGTTAGCTTTGCACAAGATCCCACGCTGTTCCTTCGCTCTGAAAGTTACTTTGTACATAGTGTTGGTGTGTTTTGGTTAGTTGATAATTTATGGGGTCGATCGCAATGTTATCGATCGACCCCCATTGATGGACTCACAGATTGAAATGGCGCGTTGTCTGAATAAACAATGTCGTTGCCACATCTTTGATTTCCGGCTTATCTAGCCCCGTATCAGCAAGCTGGTTTGATGCTGCAATGTAACAGCCACCATAAATCTTGCCCATGGCCTCAACGTAGTTCTTGATATCGATACTCCGTTGGCTTTCTGCCGGTGGTTCTGTTAGTGCAGGTACTATCGAGAACCCCATCTGTGGACGGGTCACTAAGTCCGCATGTCCCGTTCCCCCGATCGATATCTCTACCTCTTGTCCTTCCCTCAATCCCATGATTTCGGGATCTCCTGCCGCCCGGTATATCGCGTGTTTATCCCCACTCGCTACCTGGGCGTAAACTATCGATCGATCTCCTCCTTTTGTCTTAATCACACTCGGTTTGCCGGTCACTATTGCTGGTGTTGTCGCTTTCATAAAAGCCTCAGAGTTTTTTGCATCCCTCTGAGGCTTCGCCTTTTTCTAGAGACATCTAGATGCCTTGGCATCTAGATGTCTCTAGTCTCTATTGATCAAATCGACCCGTTGCCCTCTCCAAATGCACCACTTGGCATTTCCCACTTTTCTACGAAAATTGGCTCACTATATTCCCGCCCGATCGCTATCTCCACTAGCTTCGGGTATTGGGCAATTGCCCGATATACCTCCCCCTTACCCGCTTTCTCTCCGATCGACTGCTTTCCATCGATCGTGTGCCCAAACTCTTGCTCATATTCCACCATCCGGCCTGTTGGTTTTGGTGCGATCTCCATATTGGTTGCCCATTGATTGGGAGAACTGAAGATACACCGGGCGCATGACAATCGACCAAAGCCGAGTTTATAGGCTGGGTGGGGATTGATTTTGGCTTCCTGTAGTTTTCCCCAAACCTGTTTCTCACTCCATCTGTGAACTGGTCGCCAATGGTCGATTTGCCTGCCTAGTCTTCCCCTACTGTCGGTGCGGTGTGGCTCAAATACTTGGTATTTGGCTCGGCTGGCGCTTTCCTGGGCGCGTTCTCCAGTGATAACTAGGGTGCGACTGTGCTGGAACCGGGGTTGGGCGCGGATTAGTCCGGCGAATACGTCGATTTTTCCGTAGCTGCTACACCACCGGGTTCGCAGGTCGGCTACCATTGCTGGGAATTTTCGGCGGGTTCCTAGTTTTCCACTGTTGCCGCCAATTCTTTGGGGTTCGGGGGTATCTGGGGTTTCGTAGATGGTGGCGGCTTTTGCTTGGTTGGCTCTAAGCATTTCTCGCTCTAGTCCGCCTTCTAGCCAACTAAAGTAGATTGGTATTCCCATCGCTTGGGCGAATTTTCGGCAGTAATCCTCGGTTACTGGCCAGTCGAAGAGGTCCGATCCCTCCCGGCCATCTACCAAATGATGGTGCAGTTCTATCTTCGATCTTTCTACTCCCGCATCCAGTAAGGCTAACAGGCTGGCGATCGAGTCCTTCCCTCCACTAAATGCCACTAGGTATCGATCGTATTCTTGAATGTCTGGCTGCTGGTCTGTCTCTATTTCTAGCGATAACTGCATCATAAATGTAAGCCTCAGAGGTTTCATTCCTTTGAGGCTTCGCCTTACCTACCTATCGATCGGCAGCATTAACGTCATCACTGGCTCTGGGTCATCTATATCCCTTGCACCAACCTCTAGGTAGAATGTGTGTTTCTTCTTTCTGCCCGCACCAGTAATGATGCAGGTGAATTTCCTACAAGTTTCATTAGCTGCCACGACACAAAAGCGACTTGTAATCATCAAGTCCTTAAACACACCATTCCAGTCGTTATGACACTTTTTGTTGTTGACGGCTGTTTCTATCAGCTCGAACACCGCTCTAGTCATGTACATGGGGTACTTGTACGTTCTCCTGGCGATGGTAGCCAGCTCTCCTTCCACTAGAACTTGTCCGCCGTCCTCGATCGCTTCTTTTCGACTGTAGGTATAAATTACTTCGATTTCCTCTGCTTGTTGGCGACGGTGAGCCATTATTTCTGCCAAATCAAGTTGAAATATTTCTATTGTTTCTTCCATGTCAAAAAGCCTCAGTTTGCTTTACTTCAAGCATCTGAGGCTTCGCCTTCGTCACTGTTTCGCTACATAGCACCAACCAGCGTAGAACGCCGCCGATAGCTCCCTGAACCTAATTCGTTC
>JANOXZ010000201.1:0-3327 GCA_031418695.1 Synechococcales cyanobacterium VAR_35_metabat_10 | reverse complement strand
TTTTACCGAACACCGCACAGCTCTGCTCCACACATACTCGCAAAAATTCTTGGTGTGCCGCCCAGTGTGATTCGCCGCTGACACTAGGCAACTTGATATCCATCCCTACCAAATCTAGATACTCAACGATCGAGGCTAGCTGCTGAGGGCGATGACCACCAGTTTCTAGATAAATCGGCAAGCCAGTAGAGCGCAATAACGGCAGTAATTGTTGCAAAAATTTAGCATGGAGTAATGGCTCACCACCGGTAATACTAATGCTGTCATGCAAATGAGGGATATTTTGATTTTTCACCCAACCCAACACCTGATCTACCGATACCGGGTTGGCATATTCCTGAAAATCCCGCTGGCCTGGGGTTTGTTCGATCTCACAAGTTTTTTGTGCCAGCCAAGTATGCTCACTGTCACAGTATGTACAGCGCAAATCGCAGCCTCCAAACCGCACAAAGATCTGCCGGGTGCCCACATTTAACCCTTCTCCTTGGATTGCTGAAAAAATTTCTACCAGGTTAGTTTGATCGGACATACATTATTAATTGATTTACAAGTTCGCAGAAATTCATAATTTCACAGCTTTCTTCATAAAAGCACATCTTTTGTTTAAAGAAAATTTATCACTAAGCTGCGGTGATCTTGGTTAGCATTATAAGAACTTCTGTCGGGAAGATTGCCATGCTGCCAATATTATCGATCTTAGCTCTGCTCCTATGCTTTTGGATTTTAGTCTCGCAGTTAATGCGTCGAGAAGAATCTAGTAGTCGGCGACGGGCACTGGCGACCCAATATCCTCACACCTACAAACGAATTCCTCGCGATCCAGAAGAGCAGTACATAGAAGGAATTGGTTACATCATTGGCGATGTTTCTTGCAAATACAATGCTCGATCGCCATATATGCGCTGTGCCGTTAATCCTAGTGGGCTTTGTGAAGGCTGCCGCGACCATTACCGTCAATAGAAAATCCCCTGAAATTATGATGTTAGCTTAGAAATGCAAATTAAGATCCAGCCCTTTACTGTCAACAAACGTGTCCCGCTAAAAATCAGTCGGGGCACCACTAGCCAATCTACAAATATTTGGCTGCGTATTGAGGCAGATGGTATTGAAGGCTGGGGTGAAGCTACTCCTTTTTCGATCGGCACTTTGCAACAAAGCACCGCCGAAATCATGACAGCTTTGACGGAACTGACTCCGGTATTGGCCAAATTCCACCCTCTCCAACACCAAAGCATCGACAAAATGCTAAGAGATTCGGACTGGCAGCGAATTCCCTCGGCAGTGGTGGCGGCGATCGACTTAGCAATTCACGACTGGATTGGTAAAAAAGCCGGAATGCCCCTCTGGCAACTTTGGGGTTTAGAACCAGCCATGGCTCCGCCGATTTCTGTCACTGTAGGCATCAATTCTCCGGCGGGTGCCCAGGCTAGAGTGCGTCAATGGCAAGAAATTTTTGATTGCAATTTTTTCAAGTTAAAGCTGGGCAGCCCAGAAGGCATTGTTGCTGATCAGACGATGTTTCAGGCCGTGCAAGAGATTGTGCCCCAAGCCAAGCTCACCATCGATGCCAATGGTGGTTGGAACTTGGAGCAGGCGATATTAATGACGGAGTGGCTATATCAAAGGGGAGTCAGCTATGTGGAGCAACCATTGGCTAGAGGAGCAGAAGCTGATCTACCGAAGTTACAGCAAGCTTCACCACTGCCGATTTTTGTGGATGAAAGCTTTTTTGTGAGTCAAGATTTGCCTAAATTAGCCGATCGAGTCGCTGGTATCAATATCAAACTAATGAAGTGTGGCGGTTTAAGTGAAGCTCTGCGCAGCATTCACGCCGCCAGAGCCTATGGTTTGCAGGTAATGATTGGCTGCTATTCCGATAGCTGTCTATCGAATACGGCGGCGGCTCATTTGGGTTCTTTGGCAGATTATTTGGACTTGGATAGTCATTTGAATCTTTTGCAGGATCCTTTTGTAGGGGCAACTATGCAAAAAGGTAAGCTGCTTCCTAGCAACTTACCCGGTTTGGGAATAGAACTGCATTCTAAGTAAACTACAAGCCTTCTAAGGGAATGCCCAAGAATCTGGCTAGTTCGGCACCTTGAGTTTCGATTTCAGTAAGAGCGATCGGTTCACCTACCCGAGTCAGAGGAATTTCTCGCCGACCCTTGACCCGAATAAACAGCGTGCGCCGAGGGTTAATGCCATCTTTAATATCTACCCGCACTGCTTGAATATCTTTCAGCGGATTTTTTACTTCGATTTGGCGGTTTTTGCCCGGGAAGCCCCAGCGGAAAATAGTCGAATCGCCGGTTTCTTGATTAAATTCATTGTAGCCACCCCCAATATCCAGGGCGATCGAACCCCACAGATATAGAGCCGTCAAACTGCCCGCCACACCATAGAAGCCCATCGCCACCCCCTGAGGGAAAAATGGCAGATCGATCGAGTTCTCTACGAAAGGCAACAAATCGGTGTGCAGAAAGCTGGACAAACTTTCTAGCAAAAAGCCCCCACCGCCCAGAGTGACGATGCCCGCCCAGAAATAATTGCTAAACCGGCGAGAACCTAAAACCGATTGCACCAAAATAGTCTTGGGCACATTCACCGCAACATTTTCAGTCACCGCAGAGGTCTTGGTAGGGGGTTGGTTCGACAGAGTTGGTTCGGACATATTGGAAATTTTTAAATTTTTTTTAACAGCTTTGCTTATTGTGGCACTGATTCTGAGAAATCATCTTCTAAGAAATTATTTGCAGAACCAAAGTTCTTTCCATTAGCCAGAACGGACATTATGGTGAGTATAAACACATAGGTGAGTGACTAGTCCAGCAAGACTCAGCAGAGGAAACAATTTGTAAAGATCTCCAATCGATCGAACACCAGCAACATTCCTATATTTTATACTAGCAAAGAGAAATAACTCAGATCAGCAATGCCCCTAGCCTCCACCGAACAACCAGCAAGCATTTCAGCCGTTCAGTGGCAAGCCTTACTAGGTGAAAGTTTGCCTGAGCAAAACTTAAATTGGCTCAACGGTCGCCTCCGCATCAACGAAGTCCCCCCTGGTCGTACCTTTTGGCATTCCAACAGTGGTGGTGCGGGCTTATACATTGTCTTGGCGGGCAAAGTGCGCTTGTTTGATGACCAGGGCGAAAAACTAGCGGTGTTAGAAGTCGGTAATACCTTCGGCACTGATAGTCTCTTTCCCCAGCGCCAGCTCCCTGGTCACAGCGCTAAAGCCGCTCTGACTAAGAACTCTAGTGCAGCAATCGTCGGAGTGATTTTGGCTGCCGATATCGAAAAGCTCTGGCAGAAATTCCCCAAAAT
>JANOXZ010000200.1:0-1559 GCA_031418695.1 Synechococcales cyanobacterium VAR_35_metabat_10 | reverse complement strand
GGCGATGGTGGAAAAGCGCGATTGAGTTATCATCGAGGAGATTTGGAATTTATGACTCCGCTACCATCACATGAAAACTATAATCGTCAGATCGATCGAGCGATTGTTGTTTTGGTAGAGGAACTGGATCTAGACTACAATCTATTTGGCTCGATGACCATTAAACGACAAGATCTCGAAGCTGGGAAAGAACCAGATTCTTGTTACTACATAGCTAATGAACTAGCAGTTCGCGGGAAAGTTAAGTTAGATTTCGATCGAGATCCACCACCTGATTTAGCATTAGAAATCGATATTACTAGTAGTTCGCTCAATCAACTTGCTTTGTACGCGACATTGGGAGTTGGTGAAGTGTGGCGATATGATGGAGCAGCCTTAATCTTCTACCAGCTACAGTCGGGTAAATATGCAATCGTCGATCGATCTTCCACGTTCCCGATTTTAGCACCCGATCGAGTATTGGAATTCCTAGCAGATTGCCAAACACATGGGGTGAATCAGGCGGTGAAAATTTTGCGAAAATGGATTCAAGCAAATCGCTGAGATTCTCTTTCAGAGAGGCTTCGCCAACGAGTTTAGATCGATTGTCTGGTAAATACACCCACACCATCAAATCTTGTGGAGTCTCGCCCGTTGGTGTAATATCTCCAGATGAGAGGCGATCGGGAACGATTATGCTTGGCGGAATCGAGTGGTTAATGTTATAACAGTCGTACGATCCAGCATAAATTACGTCCGGCTGGTTTTAAAAAAAAATGCACAGTTTACTAGATCGGTGTCGCTACACCCTCAACCTGAATGGCTCCGCACTGCGAGAGTCACAGATCGATCTATACCAACTCGTAGCTTCAATTTATCGCCAACGCCGAAGACGTTAATTTTAAGACGCAGTGGGCGCGGAGAGAGGTGAGAACTCAGAGAGATTTCTGGCGTTTGATTTTTGTTTATTAACTTTTTAGGAGTATTTTGATGAGTTTAGATACAGTAGCGGTTCAACCGACGATTCACCCAGAATTGTTGTCAACTTTTAGTCAGGATGAATTTAATAGTCATGTGATGACTACTTATGGACGGTTTAATCTCGCCTTAATTAAAGGTGAGGGTTGTACCGTCTGGGATACAGATGGGAAGGCTTATGTGGATTTCGTCGCAGGGATTGCGACATGTACGCTGGGACACGCACATCCAGCGGTAATTGAAGCGGTGACAACGCAGATTCAGACGCTGACGCATGTTTCCAATCTTTATTACGTCCCCGTGCAAGGTGAATTGGCGAAGTGGCTAGTTGACCATTCTTGTGCCGATCGAGTATTCTTCTGTAATTCTGGCGCAGAAGCGAATGAAGGCGCAATCAAATTAGCGCGGAAGTACGCCCATACTGTCTTGAAGATTACCGAACCAGTGATTTTGACTGCACATGCTAGTTTCCACGGACGGACGCTAGCGACAGTCACAGCCACCGGACAGCCTAAGTATCAACAGAACTTTAGCCCCTTGATTCCAGGGTTCCACTATGTACCGTACAACGATTTTGCTGCGATCGAGTCGGCTATTTCGGA
>JANOXZ010000199.1:0-2528 GCA_031418695.1 Synechococcales cyanobacterium VAR_35_metabat_10 | reverse complement strand
GCAGCAGGCTTTTCAAATAGCTAATGAGTTGGGGATCATCGATCGAGCTAAGGCTGAAGCGGCTCAAATTCATCAAAGCGTAATGGCGGAATGCGCCACTGCTCGCGAACAGATTCGCCAAGAGGTGGAACAAGCTCGTCGTCAACAGTTGCAAGAAATCGATAATATCCGTCAGCAGGCATTGGCCGAAGCCCAAGCGATTCGCCGGGGAGCTGATGATTACGCCGATCAGGTACTACATGCGATCGATACTCAACTCGGAGAAATCCAAGCCAAAATCCGTCGGGGTCGTCAGCATTTAAATTCCAACGCTGGCAACTAACATCAGGGAACTTTTGCTGATAGATCATCGTCCCAGGGACAGTTACATCAATTTATTAAATTTTTTACCACCCTAGGTCGATGATGCTTTTCCGCACTGTACTTTGCCTGTTATCCATCGCTCCTGCTGCCCTGATGGGTACTGTTTTGGGGAGTGCCCTCTCTCCCAGTCAGGTCTTAGCTCTAGATTATTCAGCCGACTCGGGTCAATTGAAAGCCACGAACAAAGATAACGAGCAGTTATTTGAAAAACTGGGTCTGAATCCCAGTCAAATTAAAAAAGTGCGGGCTATCTACGATAAATATGAACCCGAGATTATCAGTCGTCGTCAAGCCATTGTGGCTGCCAAGAATGAAATAAAGTCTTTGGCTGTCAAACAATCTTTGTCTCCCGATCCACAGTTTCAAGCCAAACAGAAAAAAATCGATAAACTAAAGCAAGAGCTGACGATCGTAAAAAATAAGTATGCCTCCGCTATGCAAGCCGTGTTAACTGCCGAACAGTGGTCGAAGCTACAACAGTTACGCAAAGAACGCCAAGAATAGGAACGAAAATTGTATCTTTATTTACATGGCTTTGCTTCGGGGGCAAATTCTCGCAAGGCGAATTTTTTCACCGATCGCTATGGCCAACAAGGGGTGCAATTAGTTGTCCCAGATTTTAACGCTGGGGGTTTTACTGATTTCACCATCTCTCGCCAACTAGCACAGGCGGCCAGTCACCTCACAGATGAACCAGTAACTTTAATTGGTTCTAGTTTAGGTGGCTGGGTTTCGTTGTTGCTGGCCGAAAAATATCCCCAGATCGAGAGACTGATTTTGTTGGCTCCAGCTCTAGGCTTTCCCCAACCCTGGCTTTCGCGCTTAGATCCTGTCGCCCTGCAAGCTTGGCAAACTGAAGGATTTTGGCCGGTGTATCACTACATTGAAAAACAACAGATTCCCTTGGCCTACAATTTTGTCTTGGATGCCCAGCAGTATTTACAAACCGAGTTCCAGCGCAGTTTACCCACCCAGATTTTTCATGGGATTAACGATGAAGTGGTGTCGATCGAACTCAGTAGACAGTATGCCAGCGATCGATCAAACGTGACTTTGCATGAACTCGATAGCGATCATGGCTTGGGCAATGTGTTGCCCCAAATCTGGCGAGAGATTCAGTGATTTAAAGGAAAGCAAAAAATCTCGCCACCTACCTTGCGGCGGATGGCGATTAGCAAGCATCAAAATTCCACTTTGACTCTTCTATTGATCCACCTCAAACCATGGTGAATCCGGAAAGAATCAGGATTTTAATCAATCAATTCTAAAATAGGAGCTTCATCTGCTTGGGGAGAAGCTGCTTGCAGGGTAGCAGCCAAGTGCAGCATGGGAGTTTGAGCAACCGACTCAGTGGCTAAAGTTAGCAGTGGATTAGCAAAAACCCCGGCGAGAGAAGTAGCTAGCACCATCAAGACCAAGCCAATCTGCAAAGGTCGCATTCCGGGCAAACTCCAATTGCTGCGCGGATAAGCTTTCACTGCGGCAGACATTTCTTGCGGTTCTTTGACTACCATCATCTTTACTACCCGAATATAGTAGTAAATTGAGATGACGCTGGTAATCAAGGCCAGTAGTACTAAACCATAAGCTCCAGCTTGCCAGCCCGCCCAGAAGATATACACTTTGCCGAAGAAACCAGCCAGCGGGGGAATACCGCCCAAGGACAGTAGACAAATGCTCAAACAGAGGGTTAGCAAGGGGTCTTTGTGATAAAGTCCAGCGTATTCGGTAATTTGGTCGGTGCCAGTACGCAGCGAGAACAAAATCACACAAATGAAGCCGCCCAAGTTCATGAACAGATATACCAGCAAATAGAACAACATACTGGTGTAACCAGCATCGGTGCCAATGATCAGACCAATCATCACAAAGCCAGCCTGAGCGATCGAAGAATAGGCCAACATCCGTTTCATGCTGGTCTGAGCCAAGGCCACCACGTTACCCAAAATTAGACTCAGAACAGCTAAAGCGGTGAACACAAAAGTCCATTCGCCACGTACTAAGGGGAAGGCCGTGACCAGTAAGCGAATGGCCAACGCAAAGCCCGCTGACTTAGAACCCACTGATAAGAACGCTACCACTGGGGTTGGGGAGCCTTCGTATACGTCTGGAGTCCATTGGTGAAAGGGCACTGCCGAAATTTTGAAGGCAATCCCGGCAATCAC
>JANOXZ010000198.1:0-2172 GCA_031418695.1 Synechococcales cyanobacterium VAR_35_metabat_10 | reverse complement strand
AACGGCTTTAACCAGAGGATCGACCTCAAATAGTAGATCTTGTAAAACTTCCATTAGTGTCACCTCTGGAATTGGTTGGCTGCCAATTTCAATAATCTTGGTCGAAGCAGAATTGAGCAGAGCGGTATTTAAACCGTGATTGGGTTTGATTACAACACAGCGAGGGGCAAGTTGAGCGTGAGTTTTTAGAGTTTCACAGACAAAAAGAGTCAGGCGATCTTGATCAATCAACAACAATTCTTGGACTGCTTTGGGAGCCAAATAACCAGTAGTAGCCGAAATATCGGTGACAATCGCATCATTAGCTAAGATTTCCAAAATATTGAAAATTTGGGCAATGATCGATTTTTGGTGGTCTAAAATAATTGCTTGCAAAATGCCGTAAATCGATCCCTGTTTATCTTGAGAACTTTGGGCAAGTGCTTGGTATCGCATACTCCAAAGCTGTAGGCTAATCAAAAGCTGCACACTAGTTGAGACTAACGCGCTATTAGGATGAAACATTGCCAGCAATACTTTCTCTTGTTCATCGTTAGTAATGCTGTATTCTTGGCGCATTGCTTCAATTTGTCCTTGCTTCTGTAAGAAAGCTTGCTCGATCGAAGTCTCATTGCTTACTAAGTCCAACAAAATTGTTTCCAAATAACGCTGGTAACTGTTTAGTCGCAGGCGATCTTCACGGTTGCGTTGGACTGTGGGATTGAGTAACTCTGGATTCTCGATGCCCAGGTTGTCTAAAATGCTGTAGTGCTCATCGGTGGTGATTTGTAGTTCTTCTCGCATTCCTTGCAACATTTCTAAGCTATCAGCAGATTGAGTTTTGCCTTCATTCAGTGCTTCTTGCAACACTCCTTGATATACCTGGAGCCGTGATTGGTGGTTGAAACCGGGCAATACTTTGGCTAAGACATAAACTTCATTGGTGTCTAAATCATTGATCGATCGGCCTTCTAAGAACTCATTCCAGTTCACTGCTAGCTTCTGCAATTGGCGACGCAAACTGCCGGTTAGGCTTTCTCGTTGATAAATTGGTTGACTGCGGCTGAGGTTGCGCTGTAGCCAAAGAGTGCTGACTAAAATGTAGAAGGCATTAAATAGTAACTCGATGTAGCCAGGGAAAAGTTTAAGATTTGGGCGACCAGCGAAAATAAAAAATACATTGAAGGAAATAAACACCGCACCAATAAAGCAAATATGCCGAATTTGGCTCTTGCTCCAGTTTTTGTGTTGGCGTTTGCTCCAAATGCCCAATAGATGTTCGATCGCTGTGCCTATATAGTAACTAGCTGCCGTGAAAACACCCAAAGTCAAAGGCACTGCTAAAATTTTAGGAATAGCAATTGCTTGCCCCCCAAGATAAAATCCAGGCTTCAATAAACTGCTGAACTGCTGAGAATCGTGGCTCCAAACACCAGAAAAATAATAATCCCAGTTGCCAGCATAAAGATAGAAATAAACAAAAAAGCCCAACATTAGACCAAAGTAGCCATAAAACAGCAGCTTGCGCTCTGGCTTCTCTAAATTTGCCCAGTAGGTACGTTCAACATCAATATCGATACAAGGTGACTGACAGCTTACACAGGCACTTTTTTCTTTACCGCTATCATCAACACTGCGACACATCGACTGAGTAATACTGGCGGATGGACTCAGATGAGCATCACTGCCTAACAAACCACGGTTACTGGTGTAAAAAATCTGCACCGGAGCCATCGGGCAAAAATACTGACACCAACTGCGACCTTTGAATAAATACCCTACTAATAAAGCTCCAGCGATGCTAATTAATACAAAGCACCCAAAGCCTATGCCATTGCCATTTGCTATCAACAACCGCAGGTTTAAGCCCAAAAATAACAAGCCAAACTGCAAATAAGCAAAATTTTTTCCTAACCAGCTTTCTGCTTTAACTCCGACCAATTCTCGCCGCACTGAACCAGTCTCTGGATTGACTTTATCTTTCTTGCGTTGGAATCCTAAGCGGCGGGGAATTTGAGAGATAAAATAGAGTGGGCAAATCCGTCGCCAGACTTCATGGCCACCTACTAATAGAATAATGACACCAGCAGGAACAATAATCCCCCAAAAAATGCGGGGAGCCATTACGTAGCTAGACTGGGGTAAACACTTATCCTGCACTAATATACAGCGATCGAGATTTATATGTACCGG
>JANOXZ010000197.1:0-8971 GCA_031418695.1 Synechococcales cyanobacterium VAR_35_metabat_10 | reverse complement strand
ATAGCCGATCGAATTCGCACCAAACAAGCAGAGTTAGCAAAAATCAACTATTAGTCTGGTAAACAAGTTGTTTAGACCGATCAATCCATTCCCCCGGTTGGCAGATCAATGCGTAGGGGCGGGTTCATCCACAAACAACGCGCAGCAACAAAATCTCCAAATAAAAACCCGCCCGCCCCACGAGCAAATAATCGCCCCCAACCCAAATCCCCAAATAAAACCCCACCCGCCCACAAGCAATAACCACACACCATCACTGCCCCAAACCAAATCCCCACAAAAATTCATCGATAAATCACGTTTTGCCAAAAGTCTTGATCCCGCTATTGTCTAAGCTCATCACCTTTGGTATGCTGAGAAGGTTGTCTAAAAATTCGCACATCTGAGAATTCGGGTGTTTCCAGCTTATTGGAGATGCACTCAGATGGAGGATAAACCCGGAAGGAAAAAAATAATGGCTGTAGTATCTCTCGCGCAAATGATGGAGTCTGGCGTTCACTTTGGGCACCAAACCCGTCGGTGGAACCCCAAAATGGCTCCCTACATCTTTACCGCCCGTAACGGCGTACATATCATTGACCTGGTGCAAACAGCCCAGCTCATGGAAGATGCTTATGATTACATGCGTACTGCTTCCGAGCAGGGCAAACGCTTTTTGTTTGTAGGAACCAAACGCCAAGCAGCTGGCATCATTGCTCAAGAAGCAACTCGTTGTGGCGCTTCTTTCATCAACCAACGGTGGTTGGGTGGAATGCTCACCAACTGGACGACTATTAAAGGTCGGGTCGATCGGCTCAAAGATCTAGAGCGCCGGGAAGCTAGCGGTGCCCTAGACATGTTGCCTAAGAAGGAAGCCTCGGTATTACGCCGGGAAATGTACAAGCTTCAGAAATACCTCGGCGGCATCAAAAACATGCGCAAGGTGCCTGATGTAGTAATTGTGGTAGACCAACGGCGGGAATATAACGCCATGTTGGAATGCCAGAAACTGAACATTCCGATCGTTTCTTTACTAGATACCAACTGCGATCCTGACATTGTTGATGTACCCATTCCGGCCAACGATGATGCAATTCGATCGGTTAAATTAATCTTAGGCAAACTAGCCGACGCGATCTACGAAGGTCGTCATGGTCAGCTCGACACCGAAGACGAGTACGCCGACTACGCCGAAGAAGACTTCACCGATGAAGAAGTCCCCAGCGAAGAAGAAGCACCAGCTCAAGCATAATATCTACAACTAACTAACCATGGCTGAAATTACTGCAAAAATGGTCCAAGAGCTGCGCAAACAAACTGGCGCAGGTATGATGGACTGCAAAAAAGCCCTCGGTGAAACTGAAGGCGACTTAACCAAAGCATCAGAGTGGCTGCGCCAAAAAGGCATGGTCGCTGCTGGTAAAAAGAGCGATCGAGTAACTGCGGAAGGCTTGGTTGATAACTTCATTCCAGCCGATGGTAAATCGGGTGTGTTGTTAGAAGTCAACTGTCAAACTGACTTCGTAGCTCGCAACGAAGCTTTCAAAGAATTGGTAGTTAACTTAGCTGCTCAAGCTATTACTGCCAATACTGTCGAAGAGCTAATGGATCAATCCTATGCTCAAGACACCAGCATCAAGGTTTCGGAAGCAATGATCAAGTCGATCGCTACTTTGGGTGAAAACCTGAACGTGCGCCGTCTTGCTAACTACAAACTGGCTGCCGGTGAAGCTGGAATCATCGACTGCTACATCCACACTGGCGGAAGGGTAGGAGTTTTACTAGAGCTAGGTACCGATAGTGCCGCAGCCGCTGGTAACGAAGAGTTCAAAGCTTTGGCGCGCAACCTAGCAATGCAAGTTGCTGCTTGCCCTAACGTTGAGTACCTCGATGTCTCCGCAATTCCTGGCGAAATTGCCATCAAGGAAAAAGAGATTGAAATGGGTCGCGATGACATCGCTAATAAGCCCGATGCCATGAAAGAAAAAATCGTTCAAGGTCGCATCGATAAGCGCCTGAAGGAAATGACTTTGGTAGACCAGCCTTACATTAAGGATCAAAGCCTGACTGTAACTGAGTTGATGGGTCAAACTGCTAAGCAGTTGGGCGGAGCAATTACAGTGCGTCGTTTCACTCGGTTCATTCTGGGTGAAGGCATTGAAAAGCAAGAGTCTAACTTCGCTGATGAAGTAGCTGCTCAAATGGGTCAGCTCTAAATTGAAAAAAGCAGGCTTATTAGCCTGCTTTTTTTGTAAGCTTAGTTCACTGAGCGAAGTCGAAGTGAACTAAGCTTACAAAACCTTGTCGATCGATAGCCAAACCGACTAAAATGAGGGCGGTCTGAAGCCCCGGAATTTAATCATGCTTATTCTTGTTGCTCTGTTGTATCTGGCGCTCGGTGGTGCCTATTTGTTGGTCATCCCGGCTGGCATCTACTTCTATTTTCAAAAAAGATTCTATACAGCTAGCTCTTTAGAGCGGGGCTTCATGTATTTCATGATGTTTTTCTTTTTCCCGGGCATGTTGGTACTAGCACCCTTCATCAATTTACGTCCCCAACGTCGCCAAATTACCTAGTCAAATTACTTGAGCCAAAACTATGCGCCGGATCGATGCTCTGTTAATCACGTTGGTAGTTTTTGTGGGCGGTGGCTTAAGCTATGTCATCTTGCAAGCTGTGGGTCTAGATAGCATCGATGCTGGGATCTGGAGCCAAGTAGCTTTGATTTTGGTGGTGTTAGGCTGGTCGGCTACCTATGTATTTCGAGTCTCCAATCGCAATATGACCTACGATCAGCAGCGGGCAGACTATGAAAATGCGGTGTTGCAGCAGCGCTTAGATTCAATGACTCCCGAAGAAGTCGCTAAGCTCCAAGCCGAAATTGAGGCTGAAAAGACTCAAGGTTAGATAACTTTGCTACCGGATTGTTGGTGTTTCCATTAGTTCGATCGGCTTTGGCACAAGCAAGGCGATCGATCCCTCAACACCAAAGCCGATCGATGACCATGTAGCAAGCCAAAATAATATTGCTATTGCAGATCAGGTGACAGAGTTATCGAATGGAAAGCTGGGTGACAATGGCCACAACACTAATGCACAAGCTAAGTTGGATGTAGAGATCAATGAAGATTGGCTCAAGGAAAATGCGACCCCTGAGCTGCTTCAGAAAATTTATGATTATTTGCCGGATGCTGAAAAGAAAAAGGCTAAAGAGGTTTTGTTGGAATCGATCGAATAAATTGAAATCACAAGATAAATCCAATCAAGTCTATGCCAATGAGGTTTTGGATTCGATATCTCATGATTTTTTCCTAGATGCTGCTTTGGTTTTTTGGGGCTTAGATACATTTGGGATCTTTTGGAGCAGGGCTGCGGCGGGTTCGTCGGTGGGATCTTGGGGGACTAGTTCGCCTTTGAAGGCTTTGTCGAGGAGGGCGGGGGTGAGTTTATCGATTTGGGTACGAGCTGTTTGATAACGGGCTTCGAGTCGATCGGCGAAATCAAAGAGCTTTTCAATCTGGTGAACAATTTTATTTTGTTCTTGAACAGACGGTACAGGGAAGACGAAATCACGACACTGTGATAACGAGATGTTAGATTGTCCAGCCGATCCCCTTGTTTCATTGATTATAGAGCTAACGTTTATCCCGCTACACAACAAGTAATATAGCCACCCTGTTGTTATCCTAGAGCTTGGTCTAAATAGAGTTATTGCTTGGTTAATGTTCCATTCAGGATATGAATTTGGGATTATCGCTACTTTGCCCAGTGGCGGACCAACAATATTCATAAGAACATCTCCAGGCTTTGATTGAGATTTTGACATTGAAGAACTATTAATTGTCTCAAGGATGAATTGAGGGCGATACTCGAAATCAACCTTCTGATTGACAATATTATAAACTTTCAAAAATGGAATTCCTGGATTATTAATAAATCCTTCCTTAGGAGTTCCTCCACTTTGAACTTTCTCACAAACATCTGCTGCACGTTCATAGCTCCAATCTTCAGAATACTTACTACTATTCTGAAAAATTCTTGTGAGTTCTCCTGAAAATGCTTGGGTTAAAATCGAACTGCGAATTTTACTGAGGATGAGGGGTATTCGATCAAGCCTTTCCCGGCAATTATCAACTTTGGCCAGCAGTCGATCGAGCTTCTCAGCAATCCGTTTCTGTTCATTGAGGGGTGCAAGTGGAATAGGCCAATTCTTAATCACTGCTTGAGAAATATTTGGTTGTGCTCCTCCTTGGCCAGCCTTAACAAAATTATCTTTCTGCGAAGCTAGATAGTAAAGCAAATATTCTGTAGTGGTGATACTGTTCTCTGGAATGCCCACCGCACAAGCTTGATTCGTTGCAGCATCAATACCCAAAACAGCCGTTTTCCCAATAGTAGCTCCATACATAGCTACAGCAACTGAGCCTTTAGGGAAAACTTTAGCACTTGAATTTTTCAACCCCAAGTCGGTAATTTTTTCTTCAGTATCTGTGATGACACCTTGCCCCAGTTCCCCAGTTTTAATCCAAGGAATATCGCCGCCATAATAAGCAGTGTTAGTCCGAGAAGGCGTACCACCTGATCCCCATTGAGCAACATCTGCAAGATGAGTATGAATCCAGCTATCAGGAACGTCACTCATACTTCTACCTCCTCACCCAACTCCGCCAAAATCCCCTGAAGCTCCGCCATCACCGCCTCCAACTCCACCATCGCCATCTGCGCCAAAGCCGCTGGTTCCGGCAGCTCCTCAGCACTATCGTCACTATCATCCCGCAACCAAGCAAGATCTAAATTCTCATTGCGCTCCGCAATATAATCTCGCCCAAAACACCGAAACCGCCCATCCTCACCAGTATCCACCCGCTTCTTGAGAGCCGCCGCCTTCCCCAACGGATCGCCCCCAAAAGCCACCTCAAACTCCGCAAAATGCTGCCGCATCAACTGCGTCCGCTTCCCAAACTGAGGCATATTCGCCCGCAAATCATACACCCACACCTCCTGCGTATTCCCCTTCTCCTGCTCACCCCGCGTAAAAAACAACACATTTGTCTTCACCCCCTGAGCATAAAAAATCCCCGTCGGCAGCCGCAAAATAGTATGCAAATTACACTTATCCATCAAATCTGCCCGAATCTGTCGCCCCACATTCCCCTCAAACAACACATTATCTGGCAAAACCACCGCCGCCCGCCCACCGGGCTTCAGACCCCGATAAATATGCTGCAAAAAACAAAACTGCTTATTACTCGTCGGAAACGTAAAATCATTCCGCGTCGGCAACCCACCGCCCTTCTTCGTGCCAAACGGCGGATTAGTCAACATCAACGTCGCCCCAATCTGCCCCAACGCCTCCCCATCACCACCCAAAGTATCCCCATACCTAATCCCCGCCCCCTGCGGATCGGAATCTAACCCGTGCAGCATCAAATTCATCAACGCCAGTCGGTGAGTATCTTGCACATGCTCCATCCCATAAAAAGTATGATTATGATACTGGCGCTGCTCCTTTTCTGTCCAATTATCTGGATTGTCGTGACTACGAATATAGCGATCGGCAGCAATCAAAAAGCCCCCAGTCCCCGCCGCCGGATCGTGAATCACATCTCCCCACACCGGCTTCATCACCGCCACCATACTGTCAATAAGCGGACGCGGCGTAAAATATTGCCCCGCCCCCGACTTCTTCTCGTTAGCGTTCTTCTCCAACAACCCCTCATACAAATCCCCCAGCCCCTCTTGCCGCGCACTATACCAATCCAATTTTTCAATTTCTGTCACCAAACTCGAAAGCGTCGCCGGTTTGCGAATAAACGAAGTAGCATTAGCAAAAATCTCTTGCACCAAACCAGAACCGGTGCTGCCTAAGTCTAACAATAGCTTTTTATATTGCTCCAGTCGATCGGGTGCCGCCAACCGCTCCAAATCATCCCACCGATAGCCCGCCGGAATCTGATCCTCAGTACTAGTCTCCTTCGCCATCTTCAAAAACAGCAAATAGGTAAGTTCAGTCACATACTGGTGATAAGTCACTCCATCGTCTTTCAAAATATTGCAAAGGTTCCACAGCTTCGCAACAATATCGTGGGTAGCACTCATAGAAATCACGGGGGCAGAGAAAGCGGTTAAAGCACCTCACTGTAACCTGTTACGGCCACTTTTTGCAATTGCGTCCGCACTGCGGACGTAATTAAGCTGGACTCAGTAACGCACCATCCATCGGGATTGTCTAATGAAGTTCTAGAAAGTCTCTAGCACTAATAATGAGGTGTTGATATTCAGGTTGAGATTTGAGAATTAATAAATCTTGATCTCCAGTGATTAAAAACTGGGCATCAGAATCGATCGCTAGCTCTAAAAATTTATTATCGTCTGGATCTCGACAAGAAGTTATTTGGGACTGTGTATCAATAAATTGGCTCTTGCTCCTAATGAGATTCAAAAAGTCCTCTTTCCTCTCGTTAGAAATATACTTATCAAATTTAGGCTTGTAAATACGTTGTGCTATTTCTTGATAAGTTTCAGCACTTTGAGCAATGGTAAATTCTTGGATAGCCAAAGCAAATGCCTGATACGCTGTTCCACTGGGACTGAGAGCAGCACTGATCAAAATATTGGTATCGATCACAATAAATCTAAGACTCATTCGCTAACAGCTCTGCCAAAATCTCTTCGGTAAGTCCTTTCTGTTGAGCTTCTTTTCCGATCTGATCGAACACCGTCAAAAAATCATCTTCCATAGTCTCGATCGTGAGATTAATGAGAGTATCTCGATCGATCCCCATTTGTTGAATGGCTGCGGAAATCTCACTAATTTTTATTTGACTAATAATTTGCTTCACGGCCATTACTCCTCATTAAAGCTCTGCATACATTATATCAAGCCGCAGGTGATTCCCACAGACCATCATTAAAATCTGCCAACACCTGCTGTAACTCCCCATTAAAAATTCGATCCAACCGGGTAAAACCACCGCCCTCTCGCCGAAACACCAAATCAGGATCATCCAAAGCATCGCGATCGACCACCAAATTAGCCTTAGTTTGCGCCGCAATTTTTTGTAACCACTGACGCTGGGGAGTACTCCAAGCCCGCGAAGCCAAGATTTTTTGTAACGCTCGATCGACCCTTTGTTCATAGGGTTCCAAAGCATCCCCGATCGCCGCCTGCCGAATATAGCCCACAATCCGCGCCGCAATATCTTGATTCGTCATCTCCCGCCAAGCGATCGCCAAATTAGTCTCCGTAAAACCCCGCTTATCTAACTCCAGCGCCAACTCCCGCAACTGTTTACGGGTCAAATCTTTCGGACGAGTCAACACCGTCATCAACGCTGGCAACGTATTACTATTGCTGCGAATAAACTCATTAAATTCCTGCAAATAATCCTCTGGTTTCTTAGCATTGCCATAGCCCCGCTCCACACTATGCAAAGCATCAGCATGTTCCGAAATAAATATCATTGGTGCATTGCCAGTATGCTGACGATCCAAAATCTCACCCAAATCAGGATTCTGAGTAAACCAAGCCGCCACATTCGCCAACGGCATCTGGCGTAGCTCCCGAATAAAATCATCTGGTGGCATTCCAGCCACCGTCTCAAAATCAGCCAAAGAACCCTCACTCAAATGTCGCTTTTTGCGCTGCAACTTAGCCACAAACTGATCCCGCACCAGCGCCCTCGCCTCATCACTATCCACCATCTGCATCTCTGCCGCCAACTGACCAAAAGAAATCTGCGGATTCATCACCACCGGCTTCATCGCCGTCACTTTTTCTAAGGCATCATAGAGCTGCACCGCATCAAAAACCCGAAAAGTTTCCTTGCCAATTTCTGGACACAACCGGGTTGCCCGTCCCAACATTTGGTCATACAAAATCCGACTATTAATTCTGCGCAAAAACACCAAATTACAAATCTCTGGCACATCAATTCCCGTAGTCAACAGATCCACCGTCACTGCGATATTTGGATAACGCTCATTTTTGTAGCGCCGAATTAACTGCAAAGGTTTATCCGCAGTGCCCGTAATTTTAATCACCGCATCATCATCCACCGCACCATACAAATCTGCAAAAGCCCGCTTCAGCAAAGTAACTACCAAATCAGCATGGGCATCGTTAGCACAAAAAATCAGCGTCTTCTGCCGCGAGTTAGGATCTAATTCCTGCGCTAAATACTCACAAATCACCCGATTAAAAGATTCTGTAATTACCTTGCGATTAAAAGCTTCCACTTCTAATTGAATCTCATCAGGAGTCGTAAACAAATCCAACTGACTCTGCTGCACATTGTAAAGCTTCACTTCCTCCCCAACCCGCCACTTAATACCACCAGTAGAAAGCTGCGTATTGATCTGTACCGGCGGCTCATGATCCACTAAATAGCCATCAATCACCGCCTCTCGATAACTATAAGTATAGACCGGTAGCCCAAAAACCTGAGTAGTATGCAAAGCCGGAGTTGCTGTCAACCCAATCTTCACTGCATCAAAATAATCCAAAACCCGTCGATACTTAGAAATATAGTCATCAAAGCTCCTAAAAGTCATCTCAGTATCAGCCATTTCTCGATCGAGCAAATAGCCCCGATGACATTCATCCACAATAATGCAGTCATATTCATCGATCGATGGCGGCACGGCATTCTCCCCGGCATAAAGAATCCGCTGCACCATTCCTTGAATCGTAGCAATATGCACGGCGGTATCAGTATCAGCTTTTTGCTCCTCTAGTTCCTTAATGCCAAAAATATCTGCAAAAGTCTGCAAATTTTCCATGCGCGTATCTTTAAAAGTATTAGCAGCCTGCTCACCCAAAGCCGATCGATCAACTAAAAACAATACCCGTTTAAAACGCTGTGCCTTCAATAACCGATAAATCAAAGCAATACAAGTCTTGGTTTTACCAGTCCCCGTAGCCATAGCCACCAAAAGATCTCGTTGTTCTGTAGCAATCCGTGACTCGATCGCCCGAATCGCATCCTGCTG
>JANOXZ010000196.1:0-2487 GCA_031418695.1 Synechococcales cyanobacterium VAR_35_metabat_10 | reverse complement strand
TGCCATCTTTCTGGGCGGCAAGGCTGTGGCTATTCCCCAAGATTTTGGCCAGAAAGCGGGGCTGGTGGAGTTCTTCCGAGAGTTCTCGCCCAACGACCAGCAAGACGCATACCAAGAGCTGCTAGCCACTGCCATGACACCTTTGGAGATGCTGTATCACCTGCCCTACCAATGGCAAGATTTGTCCGGTAAAGAGCTGGAGGCTTGTATCAAAGGCATCACATCTCTGGTGCGTGACTTCCCCGAGGTTACTGGCAGTAGGCGATCGATCGAAGACTTTTGCACCCACATATCAAGAGTTACTGGCTATCCTCACCAGAAGATACTCGATCGATTCCCGCCGGAGCGACACCACCAGCTCCATCCCTGCCGAGATTACTCCCAAATCAATACTTCCCTCCAGGTGCCGATCGAGATTTGTCTGGCTCGATCGAACCGCGAAGCCCTCACTGGTGTTGATGCAAATCGTAACTGCACTGCTTTTAAGATCGCCACTGATCTCTGTGGAGTATCGATCGTGTTGGATAGTTGGGGGCAACGGCACTCTGACCCACAGCCAATCTTTCAGAGATTTGGTGAAGTGTCAGGGATGCTCGATCGAGAGCTGCAATCTATTTGGCGATCGGCTCAGCGGCGGCGGCCTTTACCAGCACTGCCAGCGGAGAAGATTCGGCGCAATGTCTCTTACTGGCAGCGTTGTGGGGCTTGATATTTGGGATTCGCTTCTTATTCAAAGAGGCGGATTCTTTTTTTGTGGGGTCAGGCTCCCAATGCAGTCAAATTTAGTCGGTGACTCCTAGTAGTCGTAAATTCTTTATCACACCTTTTAGAGCTTCAGTTTTTCTCTGCTCTCGATATAGTCGTGCAGCTTGACGAAAGTCTTGGATTGCTCCTTATTGGTCGCTCAGCTTAACATACCTCAAAGTGCCGCGATTGTGGTAGGCTTCGGGGATTTTAGGATTGATAGAGATAGCTTGGTTATAGTCAGCCAATGCTTCCTGTACATCATTCAGCTTGTACCTCAAAAGGCCGCGATTGACGTAGGCACTGAAAAGATTAGGATTGATAGAGATAGCTTGGTTATAGTCAGCCAGTGCTTCCAATGCATCATTCAGCCTATTCTCTTTTAGAATGGCACGATTATAATAGGCAGTAAAAAAATTAGGGTTGATAGAGATAGCCTGATTATAGTCAGCTAGTGCTCCCCGTATATCATACAGCTTATCTGCTTTCAGAACACCACGACCGTTGTAAGCATCAGGAAATTTGGGATCAAGTGCAATCGCCTGATTATAGTCAGCTAATGCTCCTTCTATGTCATTCAGCTTGAAATATTTACCTTTTCCTCTCAGGAAATAGTCAGATGCGTTGAGAGCTTGGTTTTGGGGCAATATTGCGACTTTTTGTTCTAGCTTTAGACCCATTGAAGAGGCCACAGTTCCGAATCTCTCCACCACAATGCCTAAGTTGCGACCAGTCTTCTCGCCCGCGCCAGCTCTACCATCTTCTGCATCATCGCGATCACCCTGCCCGTGTATTGCCACTAGCTCACCAGCTTCATTAAGTACTGCCCCACCGCTCATTCCCTTAAAGGTAATATTGCTATAAATCAGTGAATACCCGTTTTCATTAGCCTTCGTAGCTATGCCAATAACTTCTCCCTTGGTAAAATTAAAAGTACCAGCTTCTATAGTTTTAGTAGGTTTTGGAAAGCCAGCTACATAAATCGTAAAACTAGGCTCTAATGATTTGCTAGTGCCGATTTTCGCTAAGCTATAGTTGTTGTTACTGCGAAACTTCAGTACAGCTAGATCAATATTGTTACCAGAAGAACGCACTGAACCTGAGATCACCTGATGTACTTGTCCATCGGAAGTTCTGAGAGTAAAAGCACCACTGTTCACAACATGTCCAGCAGTTAGCACCGTATACACCGTGCCCTGTTTCTGTAATAGAATCCCTGAACCCACTTTGTCAGAGCCAACTTGCTTAATTTCTACAGTAATGGCCTTAGCAATGCGTCCTACTTCTAATGAAGATTTTGCCAAAGCCATAGGCTGAACTAGCGCTATAGCTGTGCCAATCAAGGCAGCAGTAAAGAGTAAGTAGGAGCGGTACATAGAGCCATCAACTAAATAAAAATCTGATTTATTTTAGCAGACGGAAAAGCACTACGTTTTTATACAGTATGTAATGTCAGATTGGAGCATACTCTAGCCTGATATCAGGTATCAAAAACCGTTACGTAGAGCTGGCAAAATTTAGCCGATCGCCTTTGCAGCAAACGAAGCTATGGATTTTGGGATTCGATCGATCATCAACGCCTTTGACGAGGCCAGCGAGAAATCGCCAACCACTAACCGTATCCTCAATTCTGGAGTGTCAGAGCTGGGGGTTTTTTGTTTGACCGCATTCGATCGCCAGTTACCGATGTTTTGAGGGTGAGTTCTCTTTTCACAGGGCACAGCCCGAGAGGTGTGAAAAGTT
>JANOXZ010000195.1:0-8094 GCA_031418695.1 Synechococcales cyanobacterium VAR_35_metabat_10 | reverse complement strand
AATGGTATCCCGGAGAGTAGAAGGAGAACACCAGCCAGGAAAGCTTCAGGGCTTTAAAGTTTATCCATCAACAATAGAAGAAAAATTGGGTTTCAGCTTGCGGAGGGTGATTGGGAAAGCACCAAGAAAATCAAAAATGGTTTTAAAAGGTCTTTGGACAATGGATGAGCAGAAACCTCGACTTATTATCCGTCGAAATGGCAAGGGTAAAGATGCCCAAACAGTATTGAAGTTGATGTGGGAAGAATCCCCAGTCGCTGATGGAAAGTACTGGGAGATTGAAGCAGAGGTGAAGAAAGGAAATCTTATAGTTATTGGAGCAATCGGACCATTCGATCCACCTCGAAAACTTCACGAAGAGAATACGCAAGAGGAACCTGTAGAGATCAAGTCAGAGCTGCCGCCACTAATTCTGGAAATTACTAAGAGTGCTGCGAAATCTGATTTACCGTCGCCAGTTCTGAAAAGTGCCAAGACTTCGAGGGCGATCGAACCAGAGGAAACCGAAGCTTCACCAGAAGTCGTAGAAGCCGCAACGTCCAAGGCCAAGAAGGCCAGCGGTAAATCTTCGGCATCAAAGAAATCGTCGATCGCATCAGAAACTACTGAGCCAAAGAAGACGAAGGAGAAGGTGAAGAGCAGTCGATCGAAGAAGCCAATGAGTCTCGCTGCCGATCAGTTGTTTCTAGGGAAGCAGTTGCCACCTGGGAAATGAGAGGAATATCAAGGGAGTTCGGAAGTTAGGCTTTACTCCATCAAGGCTTCAAGATATGAGATGTTCAGAGTCCACTGAAATTGGCTACGAGTTTGCCACACTTGGGCGCAATTCTCGATATATTCGTTAGTCTGGTTGATTGACCACCGATTCACCCGTGATAAATGTGCAATGGCGATGTCACCACGTCCTCGCGCACAGGCAAGTCCAATGTGTTTACATTCATGGCAAGCGGGACAGAGAGCAATCAACCGAATCAATGTTTGTAGGTGTTGGATGTCATTATAATCCCAAACTTCATGGCACTCGACGGGGTGACGGCTTCCTTTTCCACCACAGATTTCACAGCGATCATTGGCTTTTTGGAAGGTCAGTCTTTTCAGTATTTCCCAGACCTTTGGGGTGACTTCAGAGCGGACATTAGAATACCAGCAGGTTTCTGGAACCAGTTCGATCGTTAGTTTGGGAGGCGTTGTATCATCGATCGATTTTGGAGGAAGAGGGAGCCACTGAGCAAAGGAGTTGGACTGAAGTTCTGGGGCGATAAACCAGCGCTTGGCCTTGGCATCCCATTTTGCACCAAGTTGTTTGGCGACATCTTTCTCAGCATAGGGAACGTTTAAGTAGACTCGATTCTGGGACATAGGCGATTCTCTCTATATTGATATCTCTGATCGAGCATCAGCCTTGACGAAGCCTCTGTTGATTTCCCCAATTCCATAATTCTAACTGGCGATACCGGCTATAGTTTCCAAACAATCCCAACTGCACAGCCACCGGCTTCCTTCGCATTGCCGGTGGTGGCAAACGATGTTCTACGATTAACGCCAACCCCCCTTGACCCTCCAAGATCGATCCGCGCTGCTTTCGGTGCATCCCCAAGTGGCAAACGGTGCATAGTGCCACCAAGTTTTCTGAGCAGTTGTTGGCTGGGTCGATCCTTCTGTGAGAACAGTCTCTCGCCGGGACGGAGGCCAAGAACGCCACAGCGGTAACAGTGCCATCCCTCGCGCTCTTTGATGGTTAGGGCGATCTCTTTCCAGTCGGTGGGGTAGCGAGAGGTTGCTTTGTTCATGTTTATGGAATTCTCATTGGTAGGAAGAGTCCGAAATGAGATGTCAAAGAAGATTTGCCAATCTAAGGATCTGCTTGCCGTTGTAGCTTCTGCAACAACTTCGTAGCATCTTTGGAAACGTCATCAGGTATATCTTTGCAGTCCAGCAACTTCTGAATAGACCTTGCTGTTGCTGGGGACTGTTGAACGAACCCGACAGATGTCGGGTCTGTCGGATTATCAGATTTGGATAAATATCTCTCAACCGTCCGCTGAGATTTCCCCACGATTATGGCCAGAGTAGGTGCTATTCCTTTGGCTCCCTTTCGTTGTCCGCCTTGTTGAAATTGATAGCCTGCTGCCTTGAGACGATTTGCCAGTTCTCTCACTTCTGCTGGAGTATAATCACGCCTTTTTTCATTTTCAGTGGCTTCAATTGCTAAGGCCATTTCAGCATCTTGGGTAGCATCAAAATCATATCGTCGAATAGGAATACCAAGACTGAAATGTTTGTCAAATGCTTCAGGGTTAGATTCTTTGAGATGGTAAATAGCCGCTCGTCGATGTCCTCCAGCAAGTAAGCAGCCTTTGTTATCGACAGCGATCGGCTGAATAAGTCCGACCGCAGCGATGGATTCTGAGAGTGCTTCCACATGGGATTGTTTGAGAGTTCTAGTATCTCCGCTTGGGCGATCCGTGATTTCAGATAGTAAGAGTGTCGTAGATAGAAATTGCTGTGTAACTGGAGCGTTTTGCATTCTCCCTTTGATAAGTTCATCAAGGCTCATTTGAGGTACCTCATGAGTTCTTTTCCTACTGCCTGATAATTTTCCCATGCTGTTTTTGCGGATTTTCCTGGCATAGAGGCAACAGGCATTCCGACTAATTCGCTGTCAGTAAATACAGCTCGGCGAGCGACGGCTTGTTTGAATAGCGGTAACTTAGCATCATCAAGAGCTTTCACTGCTTTGTCTCCGGCTTTTGAAGGTTTGGGTGGTACAGCAGTTAAAAGAATTCTATATTTCGTTAGTCCTTTAAGTCGTTGTAGTGTGTCGATAGTATTCTCAATACTAAAAGCGGTGGGTAAAGTTGGGATTATGACCATATCTGATATTGCTGCTAGTTTAAGAAGGTCATCCTCTAACAATCCTCCCGCACTATCAATTACTAAATCTCCATCCCAATCTTTGGGCAAATCTGTTTCAGGATAAACCTTGAAAGATAGCTCGGATGCTGCTCTTCTTGCCCAGTTAACAGCAGTTCGATTACGATCTCCATCAGCAAGTGCTACTGATGCACCTTTTCGATTGGCGAGATATTCTGCTAGATGTATTGCAGTGGTGGTTTTACCGACACCACCTTTGAATGACGCGACTGTGATGATCATGAATATTTTTTAATTTTCGTTCGTTGGGCGATCCAGTACCATATAAATTTAATAGTAGACGGTTGAGTAACATCGGAACCAAAACTAGTTCAAGAATTTCAACCTGCCTGAACTCCAGCAACAACAAACTCGATTTACTGCTCGATCGATAACATGGTTCTCGATAGTACCATTCTCGGTAGTTATGGAGGTTCCGTTTTTGCCAGCATCTCTGCTTTTTCTAGAATCGATCGCCAAAAACGTAGCCTCTCTAACTGCCAAACAAGTGCAAGATTTACCTTCAAACTGACTACCCCTTTAACCTCAAAAGCTCCTATGCCCACCACTGGAAAACTAGAACTCACCATTAAAATCAATGAACTCCCCCAAGCCAAGACACTCCAAAATGGCTGGCAGTCCTTTGAGCTTGATTGCGATGCTCGGATTGTCTCGGTATCCGTTAAATCCAAGGTTTGGAAGAAGTTGACGGATGCACAGGCTAATTTCCCGATGTGGGTGGCGGCGATCGGTGGCCAGATGGGTAAGGCGACTGCTGATGGCTTTGAGTTGGAGCAGCCGAGTATTCAGGTCTTCGAGAAAAAGTGAAAGGTCGAAGCTGCTCCCCCACTGGAGTAATTGATTTTCTTGGGTGGCTGGGGATGTCTTTGATGCTCTGTTTGTTTTGGGGTCGATCGCACTCAACGTTAGCCGTAAGATTTTATAGGGCAAATGAAACCAGAACCCATAACCTGAAATAACAATCTTGGTGCAATCATAGTGACCACGCATTAATCGATCTACCTTGCCCAAAGCAAAAATCAATGACTCTTAATTCAACCTAATCAACAAAATGTAGTATGAACACAAAGCTTACCATCGGAATCATCGGCTGTACATTATTGACATTGCTAAGCCCCAGTATCCTAAATGCTCAAACGGGTGGAGACTTTGGAACCAATCGGAAACCAAGAACCTGTCAATCGAGATCAGCACCAACAAGTGGTGGAATCAGTGCTGCTCAGGCAGCAGTATATGCTGCTTGCGAAGATGAGGGTGATAGTAAATCGAGGTTACCTGGCACAGTAAATTTTGTAGACATTCTCAGCCTGCAAGTTTTGACCCCTCGTCAGGTCAACGAGATCGATGTTAACCGTTATGGGCAAGGGATAATAGATGAGAAACGACCCATATACCCCATTCAAGGCGGTGTAAACTACTATACTTGTTACAACCTCCTTGGTGGCGTTTACAAGCGTGGCCAAAACTGTAGTGTTTATCGTTCGACAGAAAGTCGTGGAAACTGTTTTAAAACCACTTTCGGTAAATGGACTTGTAAATTGACCCATTCGGGTAGACCAGAAAATAAAGTGGCTCCACCTGATGGCAATAAATCAGCCAAAGAGGAGTCTAAATAAACCCTTGTTATTTTACTGCTGCCGATAACTAGAGTGATGAGTTTTATCAGACGATAGAGTTAGCGGCGGCTCACGACAGCTATCGACCATATCTAACCTGCCGGTAGTAGCTGTCGGTAACTCTGTCGTCAAAAGCTGAAAATCTTGTGGGATTTAGCTAGAACATCCATCTTCACTAAAAGCTCCGTCATTTAATAGATAAAAAATGCAATGAGATATAGGCTACAATCACGCCGATCACATTCAAAGGAAACGATATTATTACCAGTAGCCAGCCAGAGGATAACCCTTCAAATAAACCATCACTTAGTTTGCTGATATGGTTCTCTGGCACAAAACTAGCTTGCATATCATGAAAATGCCATAGCATTCCCCCGATCGGACTACTGCATAGTACTGTAGCAATAATTATCAAGGCGATCGAGAGCCATCTTTGGCAACCTCGACTGTGACCATAGTATTTGATCCAAGCAGCCCCCAAAATCCCGAAAACCGAGGCAATAATAGCAATGTATTGCCAAAAGAAGGAAATGTGATATTGAGGCATTCGGTAGAATGATGCAATTGGGGCTATATGCCACAGGGACTCCAGAGTACGATAGCTAGCCACTAATGAGACAAAACCGACCGCAAACAGAATGGAGCTATTTGTCAGAAATAGATTTCTCATATAATCAGCATTAAACCTTCATCTCCATCCTAATTCATGAATATTTGATAAACAATACTCTGGACAGATTTACGGGTATCGCAGTGATTCATGTAATTCCGTATAATGACTCACTCCAAACCCTTGAACAGCAATGCTTTCAAAAATCCATCCCTGAAAGCATTGTGAACTGTTTTAGCATCAACTCAGACTCTAGCAGCTTGTCGGAGTGAAACCCTGGAAGCCTTATCCAGTAAGCAGTTACCTTGTCAAGCCTTAATAACTGTAATCCAGTAACAGTCAGCATTTCAGATTATTACCCCGACAAGCTGCTAGCGAATCCAAAAAATCCCCCAAAGCCTGGGAAGCCTTACCCTGTAAAGCCTGACGATTATCATCATAAATCATCAAAGTCTTGGGATCTTATGTGCCGATCAAACACCGCCGCCGCTGACATCCAAATCAGTTATGATCGCACCATGTCTAACTCTACCCGGTGAAACCTTGACCCCGACAGCATCAGGATAGTCGTGGAGATTGTGGGAAATCTTTGGGCTATAGAACACTACTATAGTGCAGGAATAAGAAATCCTCGTGGCACTATTTTATTAAGAGATCTGAAATCAGTCGTATCTTCCATGACTTAAGGCACTGTTCAAATGTTCAACTGGGAAAGTAATTTAGATCGAAAGAAAGTCATTCAAAAAATGTGTTTGGACTGTTACTTAGCTAAATTCAATCGGAGATAATTATGTTTGATTCGCAACTTGATCCTCAATATGAACTTTTGTCTAAAGCAGTTGCTGTATATTCAGATCCTAAATCTAGACCTTTTGCAGAAAAGGTATTTGATACTCTTGGTTACAAAGTCGATAGAGTGTTCGCTCCCTACACTGATGGCGGTCAAGCAATTGGTCTAAACTCCAAGGATGGTAGCAAACCACCCGTACTAGTGCTGCCGGGAGGAGCGATTGGAAATCCGCGTAGCGTTGGTGACGAAGAGTTTAGTGCCAGCAAGCAAGCCATTCAAGATTGGATAGGCAATATTACCAATAACCAACAGGCAAACCCCCAAGGCTTCAAACCAGATGTCACGGGAGCAAGTCGGGGGGGATCGTTAACTCAATTCACAGCTAGCGCATTTCCCACCTTAATCGGTTCGGCGGTAACGTTTATATCACCAGGAATCGATCGAGTGACTGCTGATAAATTTATTGAAAATGGTGGCGATCCGAGTCAAGTTCGGCACTATATTACTGATGGAGACTATCGCAGTTTAGCCGGAGATGCCTTTATTCCTGGTAAAGTGACAGTTGGTACTTACGAGATCCCTGTTGACGCAGAAGCTGGCAAAGTACCAGATGTAAATTACGCCAATCGTAAACATGGGTCAGGGATATTAGCCGATTTTAGTGCTATTTTCCCCGACACTAGTGATCCAGGAATAGCTCAAATTCGTGCGCGCACCGATATACCTGCCAACCAAACTCTATCTGAAATTTCTGTTGATGAACTCAATCAAGCTAACTTTACTTGGCAAGGCAAAGACTGGCAAATACTAAAGGAAAGATTCCAGGCGAACAATCCTAACTTGGCGCAGTTGACCGATCGACAAAATGCTGAAGAAGCACGTAAACATTTTGGAGCTGGTAGTATCCTTAAGCTAGTAGGTGTAGAATCCGGTGCTGTAGATGTAAATTCAGTCTCTGCCGATCGAGTTAATCAGCCAACAACTGGGGATGACATCTTATTTGGCACTGATAGGAATGACAAGATTAGGGGTCTTGCTGGTGATGACTACATTCGTGGCGGGGCTGGTAACGATCGACTCTTTGGTAACGAAGGTAAGGATGCTCTGATCGGTGGCACTGGCAACGACCTTCTTACTGGTGGTGCGGGGGATGATGTTCTCACTGGTGGCGCGGGCAGGGATCGATTTGTGTTTGGGGATGGGACACCTTTCAATGCAGCATCTTTGGGAGTAGATCGCATTAATGACTTTGCGCTTGGGGAAGATTTGGTCGGTCTGAGCAAAGCCACTTTTAACCTTTCTAAGCGAGATTTTGCTGGTAACTTTGCTACAGTAACTGATGATGCTTCAGCGGAAATTAGTGCGGCAGCGATCGTGTATAACACCAGCAATGGAAAGCTATCTTACAACGCTAATGGCAGCGAGGCTGGCTTTGGTGAAGAGTTTGCTACTCTCTTTGGTCAACCAGCTCTGTCTGCTCACGACTTTATCGTGACTTGAGCTGCTATCTGACTTTTCCTGCTAAGTCCTAGCCTGAATTATTCATGAATAATCCAGGTTAGGACTATAACCCAATGATTCCAGGTGATGATCTGGGTTTTTCTGGGGAAGAAAATATTGATTGGAGCGATGCTGTTCGAGCCAATGATCTTCAACACTGCTAGTCGATCTACTGAGTCTGGAGAGTTACGGAGCCGATAGCTTCGCTTGCGCCAAGGCCGATCGAACACCACCACTGACACCTAAATCAGTTGTGATCGCACCATGCCTAACTCTACCCGGTGAAACCTTAACCCCAACGGCATCAGCATAGCCCTGAAGAATACGGAAAACATCGGTGCCAGACAACCGGCGACCATTACAGCTTAGAAATAGAGCATTCTCGCGATCGCTGCCGTCTTTAGGTTGGAAATAATGCCCTTCACGGATTGCTACCCAATGATCTAAAGCTTCTTCCAATAGGGCATTGAGATCGATCGACTGCCGATCAAATTGCCCCTTACCCTTCACCATCAGCCGCCCTGGTAAATAATCCCAGATATCGAGGGACACCACTTCTTCTCGGCGTAACGCCAAGTTTAATAATACTCTTAAAAAGACGTACTCTGTAGTACATCTTTCTTCAAATTATAATAACCGGGAAC
>JANOXZ010000194.1:0-10999 GCA_031418695.1 Synechococcales cyanobacterium VAR_35_metabat_10 | reverse complement strand
GCAGCCCACATTTTTTGGATTTGTTTTTCTATAGCTTTTGCAAAGCCATGGCGTAATTTGTCGAGGTTTTCTAAAACTTCAGCATCTTCTACGAGTAGTGGCTTCAAAGCTGTCAAAAACATTTGATAATTCGCTTCTGCTGCGATCGGCTGATTGAAGAATGAAAAGTGTTTACCACCACCAGTCCAAGGTTGAAACCCAGGGTCAAAAGATTCACAAAACCCAAATGGTCCATAGTCAAGCGTAAAGCCACCAGCGGCGCAGTTGTCACTATTAAAATTACCCTGGCAGTAACCAACACGTTGCCAATTGGCCACCAGTGAAGTAAGACGCTGGCGAAATAGCTCAGCCAACTCAACCAATTGATCTACAAAAACAAGGTTTTGATTAATGTCGCTTTTGTATTCTCGCTCAATTAAATGCGACACTATCATGCTTAACTCTTCTAATGCTCTTGGATGAGCATTACTGCGAGCACGGCGAGCAAATAGCTCTAGCTGACCAACGCGCAGAAAGGATGGTGCAACACGAGTTGAAATAGCCACGGGATTGTCCCCCAAAGTATCAGGGTCAATGGAGTGGGAATCTTGAGAATACCAAGGTCGTGTAACGGTCTCAGATTTAGAAACATACAGTGTTAAAGAACGCGATGTGGGAACACCTAAAGCCTGCATATATTCTTGCGCCAAAAACTCACGCACACTTGAACGTAGGACTGCGCGCCCATCAGCACCACGGCAATAAGGCGTTGGGCCACCTCCTTTCAATTGCATTTCCCAGCGCTGGCCATTGATTATTCCTTCAAATATAGATATCGCCCGACCATCGCCATAACTATTACCAGTACCAAATGGACATTGTTTGATATATTCGGTGCCATAAATCGACAGTGCATAGCCAGTCGCCCAGCCAACCTGTCGCATAGGCTCACGCGCAACAGAAATATCACCAGAAAATACCCGGCGAAATTGTTCGTTAAACGCCAGCTCGTCGCTCAACCCAAGTTCTTTAAAAAAAGTGCTGCTATGGGTCACATATTCTGGTTCTGCAAGCGGTGTAGGTGTTACAGGTACGAAATGACCAGAGAAAACCTGTCGGGCACGGTGATCATCACCATCGACCGTGGCATCAGGATCGGCATTTAAGGTATCCATCAGAGAATAATCCGCCAGTTGCATAAACTCATCAAAGGTAGTTAGGCCGGGGGTAGCAGATGGTTTAGATTGATACGACATTGTTGTTAACGGCTAAAGTGAGCGGTGGAAAAGTGGCTACTACATGAACAGATTCTAACTATCCACTCTACTGAAGTGTTAGCTGGCTGTTGCCTAGAAGTCATTCAATCCAACAAAAAGCGCGGCTCAGCTCGGCAGTACCATTTGTTGGATACCAACGGCAATGAGCTAAAATCACTCGCTCCAGATTCCATGCAATCATCGTATCAACTAAATCCCTTGAGTGCAGTGGATGTCGCCGAAAACTGGCAACAATATCGCGTGGCATCTTTCGATCGGGCGGTGGAGGTGGCAAATATTAGTGCTACAGACAAACAAAACTAGCCTCTATTGACGCTGAAAATAGATAGAGAGAACAGCCACTACAGCACATCCTAATCTGTGGCAGCCTTGCCAGCAAAGCATTTCATAGATAAGCCTTTGACGGGTATTGAACCCGTGACCTCTTCATTACCAATGAAGAGCAACTAAGAATGAAACCCAATTTAGGCTTTAGTTCTGAGCAGTTGACTCTCGTTTAAGTCAGGACGATTTTTAAGAACGTTACGAATCCATTCCTGGTGAATTTTTTCTGACCAACGAGCAGGAAACGAATCGGTCAAAGCCAATTCCATCAGCAAATCACGAAGCGGTGCAGGATAGAGAACACAGGCATCATAAACGGCGGTGAAATTTGACATGCTTATTCATATCCCATATTTAATTCCTGTGCCTGTGCGACTAATTCATTAAGAGTTTCGTTTCTGGCTCGATCGATATTCTCTTTGTATTTCATTACATCTTGAAGCAACACTCGTCGATGTTTACCGACCATCCGATGTGCTAGTTCTCCTGACTCTAGTAGTTTTACTAAAAAAGGACGCGAAACGTTCACTAAGTCCGCTGCTTGCTGAGTTGTAAGCTCTGCATGATAAGGCATCAGAGTAACAGCGTTGCCCTGTGCCATTTGGGTTAAAATTTCCAAAAGTAAACTGATGGCAACATTAGGGACAACTATTTTTTGTCCTAACTCATCTTCTAAAATACTGATGCTAGTGCTGAGACGCTCTTTCTGGATCAACGGTGCGAGTTGACGGCTACTCTCTTTTGCTAAAGCTTTTTCAGCGTCGCTTGGTGTGGATAGCAAAGCGGTAAAGTTTGGAGGCATATTCTCACCTTGATTAAATAGTGAATCTCTCTTCTCTAATCATACCCACACAATCAAGATAAACGCAATAAGCAAAATAATCGAAATATCTTTATCCAATTAAACGCCGCTAGCCGTTGGTTTTAGCCCCTATGATTTCGATCGTCTGTCATAATTGGAGATGACTTGAAAACATTCAAACCAAAAGCCATGAATATTGCCCTCAAGCCAGAACAAGAGCAGTTCATTAAGTCTCAAATTGACAGAGGCAGTTTTAAATCTGCTGATGAAGCTGTTTCCCAAGCTTTTAAGTTGCTAGAGGAAAAGTACCAAAGCCAGGAAAGCTGGATTGAGAATACCCGACAAAAGGTGGATGTGGCAATCGCTGAACTTGATCGAGGTGAAGGAGTTGAGCTGGATGTGGCTGTTGAACAGTTACGGCAGAAGTTTCAAGCAACAAAGGAAAATATTTAATGAGCCGCTGTTCGATCGCTCCCAGTGCCATTCAAGATCTTGATGATATTTCGAGCTATTTTTTTGGTCGAAATATTGAGGCTGGAGAGCAGTTACTACAAGAGTTCACAAAAAAATGTAAGAACTTGGCAGCTTTTCCAGCTATGGGTAAAAGCTATTCACTAGTTCGGGTTGATTTGCGGGGAATACCACTCAAGGGCTATATTATTCTTTATCGTTTGGTTGGTGATGGTGTGGAAATTGTGCGGGTGGTTAGTGCCCGCCAGGATTTGGAAAGCTTGTTTGAAGAGCAAGGTGAGTAAAGCCGATTGAACAATATTTTAAACCTATAAATTCATTTCACGCCCTGACGATCGATCTCTCAAATCAGCAAAGTCCTCATCACTAAAAGAGATTCCTTCTCGTTCCGGTGCTGTTCTCAGTTCATTGAAGCCTTCCCAAAACTTATTACCTTGCTGTTGTTCTCTTTGTTGATGAATTAACTCAATGAGGTTGTCTTGCTCCTCTATAGAGGTGGTTGATTGCTTTCAACAATCCCACGCGAAGGGCTTTTAAATTATTGCACTGATTGATTGATTCTTTCTGGCTGGTTTGCTTGCTTTGATTGGTGAAGTAAGATGGATGTATCCCATTAATCAATTTTCCATCATGGCAATGACCACCGACACTGAGCTAAGAGAACTAAAGGAACTGATCGCGGCCAATCATTATGCTGTAACTCAGCAAATAGCAGTCGGCTTTGCCCAAGTTGATACCAAGTTTGCCCAAGTCGATACCAAACTAGCACAGGTAGACACCAAAATATCTGACTTGCGAGGTGAAGTGAACACTCGTTTAGCCGAGATGAAAGGTGATCTCAAGAGAGTAAAACAGCCGCTTGAATTCTGGGATTTTGTTAGGAAATCGGTTGCTGCCGGTCTTACTGTAACCGTTGTTGGTGGGTTACTACTGGCTGCATGGAAACTGGTGATATTCGGGACGTTAAAGGTTTAGCCCATGTTCTTATGCGTCTATTTTTTCGAGGCAAGGTCAGCATCTCTGGGTAATGACAATATTTACATCGAAACTGAGCACGTTGATGAACGGCTTGATATAGAGATTTAGATATGACCATTAGCTCTAGCAGCCATTTGTGCGTTGATGTAGCTAAAGATTTCGTCCAGTTCTCCGATCGACTCTAGCTCAGTCATTTCATCTGGGGTTAAACTATCTGCTTTTTTCTTATCGATCAATATTTGCAGTCGTTGGCGTAGCCTCTCTGGAAGAGAATCGCCTAATTCTTCAGTGAATTTGAATAAAGTGAGATTGTTAGCTTGCTCGACTTTTAACCCCTTGGCCATTAGAGTTGAAGGCTTCAGAATTGTGGTCATATGCTAACCTCTGGTTATAAGTTATTTAGGTATCGAGTCTATTCTATAAACTCAACAAATATCCTGGTGCCTTTAATACTAGCTTTACCAACCAAGATATTGGAAGCAATCCCACGCGAGGGGCTTTTAAATTATTGCATCGTTGAAGTGTTTTAGCTGGTTTATCTGTTTTGACTGGGGTAGAATTAGAGAATATCTCATCAGCCCCGCCGCCATGCCACCCACTACCGAGACAGAAATAAAAGAGCTTCGTGACCTTGTGATTGGTTTGCGGGAAGAAATGCGCCTCGGGTTTGCCAATGTGGATACCAAATTTGCTGAATTGAGCGGTGATGTTAAGGCGATCGACCAGAAGCTAGCCAGCTTGGATGATCGAGTAAAGAACCAAGACGGCAAGCTCTGGACGCTGGTCACGATTATTTTGGGGGCTGCTTCCACGTTGTTAATCAAAATACTGGGATTCCCAAACTCACCATAATGATGGTCGGTGGCGGCTGGTCTGGTTGTGATTGTCGCTGGTGAGCTGCTACTAGCTGCATGGAAGCTTGCCATATTCGGGACGTTGAAAGTTTAGCTTTGTTAGTTAATTTTTCTTATTCTGGCTGCTCCATGCAGATTGGACAAATAAATTGGGTTCTTCCAAACTTACTGTGTTAAATCTAGATAGACCTTAGAAAATGTATGAAAGTCTGGTTCATCGGCTAAAATGCTTATTTTACTGTCATCAGACCAGCGTTGAAAGCCTCCTTATTTTATTTAAGAGACTTCTCAGGCATCTTTTTAATATGTGGTTTAGGATCAACCATAGCGCCACACCATAAGCTGGATTATTAGCAAATATCTTGGCAGTTTATAGTGTATTTTGCCGTTATACGTGTAAAATAGCACATGAATTTATATTTTTAGACCATGATTTTTAGCGGTGCAAAACTCTTGTATCCCTTGCCTCTTGAGGCTTTAGTAAGTATTCATGAATTTTTTCGGCGAAAATACTGGGTTTCAGGTCACTTGAAGTTGGACAAGATCGCTCAAACGAACTCCTATCGTGTGAGAAAATCTGCGAAAACAGTCTGAACTTTTGACTAGTAGGCTATTTAGGTCTTTCCGCACCACTAAGATAATGGTCTAAAAAGCACATTGTACTTTGTTGAATTCCCATGAAAAAAGAATCATTCTTTGATGAGCAAAAAGAACAATCTCTAATCAAAGCTAGAATTGTTGAGAAATATTTTTGGGTTTGGGCAAAAGTTGTTATTCCAACTGCCAAAAGACAGGTACCTCAAAATCCAAGGATCGCTTACATTGACCTTTTTGCAGGTGCTGGTCGATATAAGGATGGCTCAGAATCAACTCCATTGAAGGTTTTAGAAACTGCAATTTCTGATCCAGAAATGCGAAATATGCTGGTATCTATTTTTAATGATGCAGATGTTGAAAATGTTAGCTCGCTCCATAAAGCTATCAATTCAATTCCAAATATTGGAAGCTTAAAGTATCCACCTAAGATATATAACCATGAAGTAGGAGATAATATAGTTAAGGCTTTTAAAGAAGTCAAACTTGTTCCCACTCTATTTTTTGTTGATCCATGGGGCTACAAAGGCTTGTCTTTACAACTTATTAACTCAGTAGTAAAAGACTGGGGGTGTGATTGCATCTTCTTTTTTAATTATAATCGCATCAATATGGGCATCGGTAATGAAGCTGTAAGAGATCATATAAATGCGTTATTTGGAGAAACAACAGCGGATCAACTTCGCACCCAATTAAGTGGGCTAAAACCTCATGAACGTGAGCTTACTATTGTAGAAGCTATTTGTAAATCCTTACAAGAAATGGGTGGCAAATATGTTTTACCCTTTCGGTTTAGACATGAAGTTGAAAATCGTGTGAGCCATCACTTGATTTTTGTTAGCAAACATGTGAAGGGCTATGAAATAATGAAGGAGATAATGGCTAAGGAAAGTTCCGAGAAAACACAGGGTGTACCATCTTTTGAGTATAATCCTGCAACTATTAGAGAACCATTACTGTTTGCATTAAATAGTCCTCTTGATGAGCTAGAATCTATGCTTATGAAAGAATTTGTAGGGAAAACCGTTACAATGAAGGAGATTTATGACCAACACCATGTAGGAAAACCTTACATTGAGAGGAACTATAAAGCTGCTTTAAATAGCCTTGAAGCGCAGGGTAAAATTGCGGCAGAACCACCTGCAAAAAAACGCAGAAAGAACAGGGGCGAAATTACTTTCGCCGGTCATATCAAGGTTACTTTTCCGATTAAGCAATAAGTTCCAACTGTTTCAAACGTTTTTCGGAACTAAGTGGATTATTTCCCCATTTCTGAACATGTTGATTCCACTCCTTTGGCATATTATCCCAAATCATGTTGTCTAACAACCTGCCTCCAGCCTTGGGTGTTCTGCCCCCAACTTGTTTGAAAAAAAATGCCACATCTGCTTCTTGACACTGATCACGTATATTCTCTGCCCAAGTAAGTTTCATTGGACGATATTTTGGGCCAGATTCTCCACCAACAATAACCCAATGGATGCCAGCTAAATTAAGATTTAGATCTCCTAATAGAGGTTCACATGAAATAAACCTTACCGAAACAGGAACCATTCGAAGATAGTCAAGACGATTGACATAGTCTTGATTTTCGACTGATACTCCTAACCAAACATTTTCAGGGAAATCAAGCTCACAAGCTAATTCGTGCAGACGTTCATGTCTCTTTGTTAGAATCTGGTAAACGTGCCATGGGGTTGCACGAATTACAGAAAATACTTGTTTGATGAAATCAATCGGCACATTGTCATGAAAAAGGTCACTCATTGAATTTACAAAAATCCGACTTGGAGTTCTCCATCGCATCGGTTCCTTCAATCTGTCTGGATACAAAGTCAGATCAAATCCATTTGGAAAATTTTTAGGAAACCTTTCTGTAATGGCTTCAGCATAACAATGCAAACAACCAGGACTGATTTTATTACAACCTGTTGTTGGGTTCCATGTTCTATCAGTCCACTCAATACCTGTATTTGCACTAGACATATTTCAACTCCGTAGTCCATATTGATAGCGAAAAATCATATCATTCATTTGTACTATAGCATTTTCGTGCAGTAGATGTCTGGTCAGAGGTTGGACACTCCAAACAACTAACCAAAGTATTAATTCACACCTCGATTTCTAGATTTCATATTTGTACTCCTAGTTGAACAAAATCAACTTAGTCAATACATAGCTTCTAAGCCTTTGACGGGGATTGAACCCGTGACCTCTTCATTACCAATGAAGTGCTCTACCACTGAGCTACAAAGGCAGATTGGATTTTAATGCGCCTTGAAGAAACTTCAAGACGCATTATTTTTCGTGAATGGGCCGAGTTGGATTTGAACCAACGTAGCTCTCGCAGCGGATTTACAGTCCGCCCCCATTAACCACTCGGGCATCGACCCGCGCCACTCACGATTTACAATCATAGCATAGTAATTAGTCTTTGGGGCGATCGATCGAATATTTATTTCTTCACTTCATCCAAAAGGCCACCACAAGCATCCAACAACAGATCGATCACATAGTCAAAGCCAGCATCACCACCATAATATGGGTCAGGCACCTCCTTATCGGAGTGCTGCTGGGCATAAGAACACATCATCTTCACCTTAGCCCCATACTTCCCTTTAGGATCCAGCGCCTTAATACCGCGATAGTTCTCGTTATCCATCGCCAGAATTAGGTCAAAAGCCTCAAAGTCTGCCGCCGTAAAAGCACGGGCTGTGCCCTCTGTGGGTAAACCACGCGCCCTACTAGCCACCTGCATCCGCCGATCGGGTGGTTGGCCAATATGGTAGCTGTTGGTGCCCGCCGAATCACAAATGATTTCGCCAGCCGGGATACCCGCTGCTGCCACCAGATGATTCATGATATTTTCTGCCGCAGGCGATCGGCAGATATTGCCCAGACAAACAAATAAAAGTTTAGTAGCCATAAATTAATCAGGACAAGCCCACCCATAAATTAATTGGGACAAGCCCACATTGCTTGCCCCATCCAAATAAAATTGTCGAAAAAGGAGATTTACAGACCAGGAATATTTAAACCTTGAGTCAAGGCTTCCATCCGCTCGCGCATAGTTTCAGTGGATTTCTCGTAAGCATCAGTCATTGCTTCCAATACCAACTTCGACAGCTCATCAGCACCTTTGCTAGCTGCATCAGCACTAATTGTTATGCTCTTTGGTTCCTGGTTGCCACTTAAGACCACCTTTACCGAGCCACCAGCACATTCGCCAGGAATCTCCATTTGCTCTAATTCTTCTTGCAGCTTTTTGGCATCTTCTTGCACTTGCTGTGCTTTTTTAAACGCATCGGCTAGCTCCTTCATTTTGCCTAAGCCGAAACCGCCGCCAAATCCTTTACCTTGGGTCATGATTGCACTCAATAAAATCTCAAGTCTAGCTTACCCTATCAGAGCTGGAAACTCTCCCATCATTTTTACTTCTGTCTCTAAATCTACATCCCACTTAGCTTTAACTTGCTGTTTCACATAGTAGATGAGCTGAAAAATATCGGTAGCGGTGGCATCGCCGCAGTTGATAATAAAATTGGCGTGCATCTGGGAAACCTCGGCTCCACCGATCTTATAGCCCTTGAGACCAGCATCTTGAATCAACTTGGCCGAGAACTGCGGAAGAGGATTGCGAAACACACTGCCACAGCTTGGTTGATCGTAGGGTTGGGTGGTATGACGACGCTCTAAATCTTTTTGGGTTTTACCCACCACCGCAGCAGCATTTTCAGCCGCGTCCAGTTGCAAAATTGCCGAAATCACCAATAAATCGCTGCCTTGCAAATTGGAATGGCGATAGCTGTACTCTAGCTCTGCTGGTTGCAGAGTAACAATCTCACCTGCGGTGTTCAAAACCTGAGTAGAAACCAGCACGTCTTGCATCGAAGAGCCATGGGCACCAGCATTCATGACCACTGCACCGCCCACCGTACCAGGGATACCCGCCGCCCATTCCAACTTCGTCCAACCCTTACGGGCGGCTTGCCAAGCGAGGCTGCCGATCATTTTGCCTGCGCCAACTTCAATCTGACACAGCTCAGTATCAAACTTAGTCTCGATCCAGCGCAAATGACGAGTAATAATCACCAATCCTGGTAAACCAGTATCACCAATCAACAAATTAGAGCCTGCGCCCAAAAAAGTAATTGGCAAATTATTTTCTTTTGCCCAAGCGATCGCCGCCTGGGTTTCTGCTATATTTGTCGGTTCGATCGCCCATTGGGCCGGGCCACCAACTTTCCAGGTCGTAAATTTAGCCAAGGCCACCTGGGGATGGATTTTGAGGCTAGCAGGATCAGGCTGGCGGTCGATCGAAAGAGTCATAAAATATTTAAATTTGGTAGAAAGCCATCACGTCTGGAATGATTTGATTGAGGTTCCCTGCACCCAAGAACAACGCCATATCACCAGCTTGCAGGGTTTGAGTGAGATACTCTGTCACTTCTGGCAGCGTAGCTTTATAAACCACCTGGGGATTGATTTTACTAATCTCGGCCACCAACTGTTCGCTGCTCACTCGGCCATCGTTGGTTTCACCAGCGCTGTAGATATCGGTAATTACTACCAAATCAGCAGCAGCCAAAGATTCGGCAAATCCAGTCAAGAAGGTCAGAGTGCGACTATAACGGTGGGGCTGGAAAGAAGCAATCACCCGGTTAGGAGCTTGAATGCGCAGCTTCGCGGAAGTAAGAGTTACTGCAATTTCGCTGGGGTGATGAGCATAATCATCAATAAAGCTGATATTGCCATGCTGACCACGTAGCTCAAACCGACGCTTGGCACCACCAAAAGTTAATAGACCAGCGGCGATCAGGGCAAAATCTACATTCAAGAATCTGGCAGCGGCTACTGCACCCAAGGCATTACTCAAGTTGTGCTCACCCAAGACTTCTAATTCTAGATTTCCCAATAACACACCCCGTTCATACACCTGGGCTTTGGTGCTATGAGAGCCATAGACCACTTCTTTCACGGTGTAGTCTGCGGTACTGTCAGGATGGATGCCGTAGCTAATCGCAGGCTTAATTTTTTCCGATACCAACGGACAATCCAACGAACCAATCAGAGTCTTACAGTTACCAGCAAAAGTCTGAAAGGTCTGGATTACCGCTTCTAGGCTGCCATAGTGGTCGGTATGATCTAGCTCGATATTGGTAATAATGCCGATATGAGGCTTGTGCTTAGTTAACGAACCATCCGATTCATCAGCTTCGGCCACCAAATAATCAGTGGCACCAGTACGAGCATTGCCTTCCCAGGTACTGACTTCGCCGCCGATGATAATTGTGGGATCTAAACCAGCTTCCACTAAAATGCAGCCCACCATACTACTGGTGGTGGTTTTGCCGTGAGTTCCGGCCACTGCAATACTTTGATATTCGGCAATCAAGGCCGCCAAGACATCTGATCGATGCCAAACATCACAGCCCTTGGCCAAAGCCGCCGCCAATTCTGGATTGCTTTTATTAATTGCGGTGGAGCAAATTACCTGAGGTAACTGGTCTTTAAAGGAATCGATATTACTGGCAGTTTGGCCATTAAAAACCTTTACGCCCACCGATTCTAAGCGCTCAATAATATTGTTGCGCTTGAGGTCAGAGCCAAATACTGGAATCTGACGTTTGGCCAAAACGTAGGCCAACGCTGACATTCCGATGCCGCCCACTCCCAAAAAATGGAATGGACGACCGCCAAAATCAATACCTTTAGACATG
>JANOXZ010000193.1:0-1828 GCA_031418695.1 Synechococcales cyanobacterium VAR_35_metabat_10 | reverse complement strand
GAGGCAATGACCATGGGCGATCGGGTGGCGATAATGCGCGATGGAAAACTCCAACAAATTAGTTCTCCTCAAGATCTCTATGAGCAGCCGCTGAATATTTTCGTAGCTGGTTTTATTGGTTCACCAGCTATGAATATTTTTCGGAGCAAATTGTATAAGAATGAGCAAGGAACTTTTATGGTTAATTTTGGTGAGCAATTCTTAACCATCGGATCTAGCCTTGTTGATCGTTACCAACAGCTAGACAGGTATTGCGACCAGCCAATTCTAGTGGGTCTGCGACCAGAAGCTTTCACTGTTGCTACTGTTCCAACCAACAGCTCAATTGTAGTTAATGTTAAAACCGTGGAAGCGCTAGGTCATGAAATGATTATTCATGCCCTAGCGCCAATTAATACAATCGACACTGATGCTCGACTTGATGAACCTGATGCCGGGAATCAAGTAGGTGTTGATGGTCAACATAGTTCAATGTTGACTGCCCGTGTTTCTTCCTCTCGCATGATTCAATCAGATTATCCATTACATTTGATTGTGGATGATAGTCAAATGTATTTGTTTTCGATCGATGGTGAAAGGATATAGTGACAATTTTTAGTTCGACATTTTCAGTTCGACTTTGTCGATCTAGAACACCTAACCTTCAACAATCACGGCATCAGCTTCGATTTCGATCAGCATTTTAGGGTCAATGAGCCGACTGACTTCTACCATCGTGGTGGCCGGACGAATTTCGCCGAAAAATTCACCGTGAGCTTTGCCTGCTTGCTCCCATTCGCTGATATTGGCCATATACATGCGAGTACGCACGACATCTTTCATGCTGGCTCCGGCTTTAGCCAAAGCAGCTTCAATATTTTGCAAGGTCTGGCGAGTTTGTTCATATACGTTATCAGCCAAATTACCATCGGCATTGCTACCAGTGGTGCCAGATACCGAAATCTGGTTGCCAATTTTGACGGCGCGGGAATAACCGATGATTGGTTCCCATTTAGAACCGGTAGCAAAGTTTTCTCTTTTCATGAGGTCACGCAATTTTTGATGTAGATTTTGATTTTACCGTTTTTGGTGATCTCAGTGGTGCTGATAATTCAATGAAAATTAACTATAGAATATCTTTGCTAATCACAAATCTTAAACCTCAGACATCTTCAGATCGCTGTACCTCAGATACTGTATATAAAGGTCGCCCTTTCACTTCTTCATAAATTCTGCCGATATATTCACCCAAAATACCAATACTAAATAGCTGCACTGCTCCCAAGAAAAAAATCGCGATCGCAATCGTAGCAGTACCATTCAAAGGCGATCGAGGAGTCACTAACCGCCAGTACAACACCAAACCAGCCATCCCGATCGACAAAACCGCCGAAAACAACCCCAAATAAATCGACAAGCGTAGAGGCACCTGAGAAAAAGAAGCCAACCCATTCAGCGCCAGGGCCAAAGATTTAGCAAAGGTATACTTGACATCCCCGGCAAACCGAGGATCTCGATCGAACAACAAAGCAGTCTGCCGAAAACCCACCCACGAACGTAGCCCGCGTAAATAACGATTCCGTTCGGGCATAGCATTTAACAAATCCACTACCTGCCGATCCATTAAACAAAAGTCTCCGGTATCGTTGGGAATATTTACATCTGCCAAGATCTTCAGTAACCGATAAAAAACAAAAGCGAAGAGCTTCTTTAACCACTTTTCCTTTTGACGACGAGTACGTTGGGCATAGACCACCTGATAACCTTCTCGCCACAAATGCAACATATCAGGAATTAACTCTGGCGGATCCTGGAGATCGGCATCTAACACAATTACCGCTTGACCCCG
>JANOXZ010000192.1:0-4145 GCA_031418695.1 Synechococcales cyanobacterium VAR_35_metabat_10 | reverse complement strand
AATCGTTGGAGCTGGAGTGACCTCAGCAGCAAGAAGCCGAGCAACGGGCATTAGTTGTCTGAGCGGTAAGGCTTTAACAATATCCAGCAGCTCTTCAAAGGAGGTGTCGATCGATGGCAATGGTTCACTATTTTCGATCTTGTCAAAGACCAGTAACCGGGTTTCCATTGTCGTCGCATGATAGCGAAAGACTTTACCCGGTATGTATGCAGACAAGAGCAGTTGCGCGGGGTATTTGGTAAACGAATGGCACATCTCTGGGTTGAACCAGTGAGGAGCGATCGCTACCAACCGGCCAGCATCTGCCAGTCGATCGATGGCCGATCTAATATGGCTAAATACCGCTTGTCTGTTGCGCTTGGCTTGGTTAGGAGACGAACTAAATGGTGGATTCATCAGCACCACAGTAGGCTGGTGACTAGTGGATTGCTCCAAGAAGTCGTCTATTTGTTCACCGTTATAGTTATAAATTGGTAGGTGAGGAAATATATGCCCCAGAATAGCCGATCGCTCTGGGCAAATCTCGTTAAGAATTAGGTTGCCGGTTACTCTAGAAGCGAAACCGGCCAAGATACCAGTACCAGCCGATGGTTCTAGCACAGAGTCATCAGCAGTAATTTGAGCTGCGGTGGCTGCAATGTTAGCCAGTGCCAAGAGTGTGGAAAATTGTTGCAGCTCGATTTGCTGTTCCGATCGAATTGTCTGGTGGGGCACCAGCCCTTGCAGACCATCGAAGTCTTGGAACTTTGGGTTGTCGAGCAGGATGTGGACGAAGGCGGCTTCGATGAGGTTGTAGGCTTGTTTCCAGTCCCAGCCTCCTTCGGCTGCTGTAGCGCCACATACTTCGCTCATGAGGGCGACAACGGTATCTTGGGTGAGACGCTGCCCTTGTTTGAGTAGGGTGCTGAATTGTTCGATCGCGCTTAAAGGGATTTGTGGAGAGGTTTGTAGTTTCCGCATGGGGCTTGCTCCATAGTGTTTCATCTCTATGGAGCTTTGCTCTTACTTAATACTCTGATCTATTTCTCCTCCCCTCTCTCTGTAATTGGGCTAGAATTGAAGCTGCTAAAAATTTTATTATCCTTCAGTAACTGGTAATAGTGGTAAATACGCAAGAAATTTTGGCAACCACTTTAAGTTGGCGATAGTGTCGCTTGTCCAAAAAGCGATCAAACACCCAAATAGCATCAATAATGGAGCCACCACCAACGGATAAACCAGAAATCAACGCACTGATTAATGACATACTTGCTGCTCATCTGGAGAAAGATTCTGACGATGCGCTAGATAAAGTTCTCGCTAAATATGGGTTGACGGTAGCTGAAGCCAAGAAATGGATGGATCACTACAGCTCTAACCTTGGAGATATTAGTCAAGCCAACAAAGATCGTACTGAATCGTTGGTTATGGCTTATCTAATTCAAGACTATGGCGCTATCCCTGGGAAAGATGTTAGTAAGTATGGGGACGGAGTATTGATATCTGCTGAGCTGCTGGATAAAATGGCCGCTGACATGTCCCCAGCCGCGATCGATAAAATGAGATTTGGAGAAACGCTTCAAAATACGAGTCGAACTCCCTATGAGATGCTAGAGAAAGACCTAGGTGTACCATTCATTCACTTGAAGCCCTTGCCAAACTGCGAATAAAGACCATGACTGATGCTTATGTCATTCATTATTTGAATATCATCCTGGGGGCTGTCTCTGGTCGTCACCCCTGGCTGATGTCTGATGGCTTCCCTACTCGGTTTATGATCAGAGTTTGTCGTGAAAGACTGGAGGTACTCCTCAAGGGCACTATTATATTAACTTCCGACTTTGACCCGGGTGGTTGCTTCATGATGGCGTTAGAGGATGTTCTTTCTGCATTGGGAAGACCCGAGCGAACTTATAATTCAGAGGGTGGCTTCGTTGTAAGACGTGATGATATGTTGGCATTAGATAAAGTCTGGTTGTCAGAAGATATGCGTTGGGCAGAAATAGCTGAGGAAGCGCTTAGAGATTGAGCAGCGAGGAATTAACTGAATGTTTCGCAGAAGTTATCATTACCAGTAATATCTACAGGTGCTGCATCTGAGATACTGCCATCGATCAATGGCACTGGACAGTCATCAACTCCAGTATCAGTATCGATGTTGTCACCGTCGCCAGAAACCTCCCTTCGATCGAAGTAGTCTTCTATGTAGATATTGATTTCTGGGTCATCAGTCTCCCAAAATCCATTTTCATCGCGGCGACTCACAGATTGCGTTGATTTTGTGAATGTCTTGATCCTTTGCAAATACTCGCGTTTGGCTATATCTCCATGCCATAAGTGATATAAGCTCCCTGGTACATACCCAATCTGGCCTTGAGTAGCTGCATAAAACCGCCTGCTCCAATTTTCAACTTCTGTGATGTTGTCAGTAAAAGACTTTGAGATACAAGGGTGTGGAACTTGTCCTGCGGCGGCATGAGCAATAATGTGGTCTGCACCACCAATCAACGCTTTATCATATAGTGGCACTGATTCCAGCACTTTCCGTTTTGCACCCCACGCAAACCCGACATGCCCATGCCGATCGTAGTTTGTATCCTGCCATAAGTTCGTGTCTACAAAATTAGCGCAAAAGCTACGCCATGCCTTATTATTTTTCTCGTTGGGCAACGAACTATTCAATACTTCTTTGAGATTGAAGGAAGGTTCTAGCTCATCTTTCTCTAAGTGAACACAGTATTCAAATGGCTGAATAATATTATTCGATTTGAGTTCTTTTACACCATTCACTAACCAATCTAAGTTAGTGAAAATTACATCAGCATCTACCCAGAAAACATATTTACATTTATCTGGTAGTAGAGACACCGCTTTATTCAATAAAGTCTCTTTATGCCATAACAGATTTTGGGTATGAATCTTTACAATGTTTTCACTGTCTGGCAACTGGGATTGATTGTCGCCAATTATGCACTCCATGATTAGGTGATTCAGATGCTTGATACTTTCGTAGAAATGGTTAAATGCTCTTAACCTATAGCTGGAATTTTGAGGATTGAAATAGCAGGAAATAATTACAGCTTCGGGATGGTAGCAATAAGTACCGGTCAATCTACTCTTGATAAAATTGTAAGCCATACTGATTACTTTCTCAATCAATCGATTAACAATTTAATTGTAAGTGCATTTGAATTAAATGTCAAATCTTTATGAGTGTAGTTTTATTTATTATTAGATCTTCAAATAAGCTAGAATTAGAGCGGCGGATGTTGCTCAGAAATTAATCTATGATTAACTATATCTACTTGATTCGTGCAGACGGTACAGAACGCTACAAAATTGGCAAGACCGATCGACACCCAGAAACACGCCTCACCGAACTCAACCGCCAACAATCTGCGTACCCGCTGCTGCTCGAATATTATGTGGAAGTCCCAGATTTCGCTGCGGCAGAAACCCACTTCCACCAGCGATATCAAAGGTATCGCAAGCATGGTGAGTGGTTCGAGCTGAATCGATCGATCTCTGCTCAAGTGGTGGCTACGCGCTAGAGAAGTTTATACCTGCTAGTATCTTGCAAATGGATAGGAATAGCCCTAAATTAGGCGAAGAGTTAATTTGGCGATCCTTCGAGGCTAGTACACAGACTATGGGTATTATGCTCTCATCTCTCGTGTTCTCAACCCACTGGATTAGTTGGTTCTATCCTAGACAAAACAATGAAACTCCGCTAGGAAGAAAATCCCTGGCTACATGATCACCTTAAAGCATTAGGGACAATAACTATTCGTGTAACCCTGCTTCACGAATAGTTTGAAATCTGTGAATTATAGCGATCGGTGCAAATGAATTAAGCAATTGCATCTTAGAGGTTATGGAAAGCCACAACTTCAAAGCCTCTCAATCCGTCGTCTATGGAAGTTCTGGAAAATAGTGGCACAGTAATAGACATTGGAAATAGGTTTCGAGTATACTTAGAACATGTTGTAGAAGACATATTACTTCAAGGTCATAAAATGGAGGTATAATGGCGTGGATAGTTCAGTTCAATGAAGATTTTGAGCCGGAATTTGATGCTTTGCCGGAAGAAGTCCAAGACAGCATATTTTCCAAAGCCACATTATTGGAGGAGTTCGGTCCAGAATTAGGACGGCCTCACGTTGATA
>JANOXZ010000191.1:0-1862 GCA_031418695.1 Synechococcales cyanobacterium VAR_35_metabat_10 | reverse complement strand
CAACTTCATCTAGTTGAAAGGTGACCACTTGATAATTCTCTGGCACATCGGCTGCTCCTGAAAAATTGCTCCAATAATCATAGCTCAACAGTTTTTCCTTTTCGATAGCTAGAATAGTTCCTTTATCTTCATAGGCTTTGCCATCCCACTCGCCCTTAAACCGAATCGGACTGCCTACTTTCCAATCACAGATTGTATTTGTTCCGAAAAGGTATTTTTTGATTTGTTCCGGGTTGATGAGTGCATCCCACACTTTTGCTTTAGGTGCATTCACTTCGATGGTGGTTGTAAATTCAATGTTTGTCATGATGGAAGTTAAGGTTTTTATGAGAATACTAATTGCTTGTTACGGGTTAATATAGACTAGTCTTCTAATTCGTGACACATAAACCCCAGGCTGCTTATCAGGTTCATAGCTGCTTTGGGATTAACCTGATCCGAAACAATGCGAAGAATGCGATCGCAATCTGTCAGATCAAAATTCCATGCACCTCGCCCAGCCAGCGAGTCGAGCACTGGCGCAAGGTGAGTGATATGGTCCATGTTCTCTACGGAAGTTTTGAATACAAGCACATTCATAATGTTGCTGTTAACATGCTATACATAGCCAATACCGCAACGGCTACTCCACCGAGTAAGTAAAGCCAGTATAGCATCGTTGGTCTGTTCTTTTGATTGATCGTGTTTGGTCCTTCGTTCATAATGGTGTGCTAATCAACGAATGCACACTGTCAACCCTATGGCAGTAGGAAAAAAATAGTTTAAAAAAATTTTGTGTCCAGTGACAACTGTATGTCAGGAGAGAGCGCTGGGGGCGAGCAAAAGAGTCAAACGGGCTGTTTGATTTGGTGATGGCGGTATAAATCCCTTGTCAATTGCATCATCATCATTTTCAATTCTTCCGGTTCCTCCACGGTAACAGAAGTTCCAAAGGTGAGAAACCAGCGCGACATGTAATCAAGACTATCCATCATAAATTCTGAACGGATGTGATCACCCAAATCTTCTTGCAAAAGGCTTCCATACAATTTTTGTCCACGCAATCCTGACTTCTCAAACACCGCCACCACACGAATCAAATTCTGGTTAGATCGAAATTGCGTTTTGAAATATTCCTCCAACGAAAGTTTACTTCGGGGCTCAAAGGTATTACCGGTGTTGACAAGCGAACGGATACGATCCGACCGAAAGTCACGAAACTCATTTCGCAACCGGCACCAGCCAATGAGGTGCCACGACAAACTATAATAATAAATTCCAACAGGCTCTACTTCGCGCAAGCTTGCCTCATTTTCCGCATTACTATATTCCAGTTTCAACACTTCGCGCCTGGCAATGGCACGCTGAATATTTGTTAAAAAATGATCAGGAAATTCTTCTTCATGACGATGCTCATAGCGTGAGCGCAAAAATACTTCAACATGGGAGTCGAGATTTTCGAGGTGATCTTTCTCTGCTTCATTCAACACCGATTTGATTTTATGAAGCGATGACTCAAATGCTGTGCGCACCGATTTATCGGCCATCTTATCTACCAGTTTCCCTGCCAGCATCATGGCGCTCGCTTCGTCTTGTGTGAACATCACAGGAGGAAGATGATAGCCATCGACAATAAAATATCCTTTGCCCGCTTCAGAGCCAATAGGCACACCTGCTTCCATCAAGGATTTTACATCGCGATAAACAGTGCGCAGACTTATTTCAAATCGCCTGGAGATCTCTTCAGCCTTTACAACCCGCTTGGTTTGCAATTGAATAAGGATAGCCGTTAATCGGTCGAGGCGATTCATGATTTAAAGTTAATGGGTTTGAATTAAAATCGGTACAAAAAAAGCCTGACTGCAATCAGAACGGTGACCATT
>JANOXZ010000190.1:0-1757 GCA_031418695.1 Synechococcales cyanobacterium VAR_35_metabat_10 | reverse complement strand
AGTCGGCTCCAGAAACTGATTAAGCGTTTCTACAAATTGATCAGTATGCGACAAAAATGGCGCATGCGCCGCGCCAGATATCACGCGCAAAAAACCGACTGGCAGCTGTTGCATCATCCAGTGCGCAGCTTGCACAGGCGCCAGCGTGTCTCTATCACCATGAATCAGCAATGTTGGTTTGCGAATAGAGGAGATTTCATCGCGCAAATCAGAATCTAGCAAAATATTCAACGCGCGACCCAGTGTGGTTTGTGTGGGCGTAGGACGGGTTTCAAAACTTAACCTTAATTGTTTAATAACAGCCCGACGGTCGCTAGATTGCATACATTGCAAGGTTAAAAATTGCAGCATAGCCGCTTTGTAGTCGTGGCTTACGTTATCGGCAAATGTCTCAAAATTGGTCGGATCTATACCAGCATCCCAGTCCGCGCTTGCAACAAAACGTGGTGTTGTGCCGCATAAAATAAGACGGCGAATACGATCAGGCTGGTTAAGCGCAATACGCTGCGCAACCAAACCGCCAAATGACCAGCCTAGCACATCGGATACACCAGGAATCACTTGTGCCACTTCGTCGGCAATAGCATGCAGATGAAACGGCTCAATCGGGCGGCTATTGCCATGACCTGGCAGATCCACCAAATACAGCATATATTTTGCAGACAAGCGTTTAACCAGCGGCTGCCATACACCACTATGCAAGCCCCAACCATGAAGCATCACCAATGGTTGGCCTTGGCCTATTATTTCTACATGCACGCTCATCCTATTGCCTTTTCTGCATCATTTAGCGTTTGAGCTAGTTTAATTACATCTTGCTTGGTGTGCGCAGCTGAAAGCGAAATACGTAGCCGTGCCGTGTTGGCAGGCACCGTGGGTGGGCGTATCGCTGGCACTAAAATACCTAACTTTTGCAAGTGTTCACTTAGGCTGACAGCCGCATAGTTACTGCCTACAATCAGCGGCTGCACCGCAGTATCTGACGGCAGTAACTGCCATTTTTTAAGCTGCAAATTAGCTTTTAATGTCACCATTAAATGCCGTAAATGGTCGCGCAAATCATCGCCCTGCTCAATTAAATTGACAGATTCTGCCAGCGTAGCAGACAATGCCGGCGGCGCAGGTGTGCTATAGACGTAGCTTTTGGCGGTTTGGATTAAATAATCAATCACTACCTGTTGCCCTGCCACAAATGCGCCAGCAACACCTGCTGCTTTGCCAAGTGTGGCCATGTAAATTAAACGAGGGCTGGCCAGATGATAATGACTCAAACTACCGCGTCCATTTTTGCCCAGCACGCCAAAACCGTGCGCGTCATCCACATACAAATAGGCATCATACGCTTCACACAACGCAAGATATTCTGGAATCGGCGCAATATCACCATCCATGCTAAATACTGCATCAACAGCAATTAATTTATGCTTGGCAGTACTGGTTTTCAATAATTTCTCTAGCGCTGTCACATCGTTATGCGCAAATCGATGAAACTCTGCCAGCGAGTAATAACCGCCATCGTTTAAACAAGCATGATTGAGTTTATCAGCAAAAATGGCATCGCCACGCTTTACCAGCGCACCCAGCACACCAATATTTGCCATATAGCCAGTCGAAAATACCAGCGCTGCAGGTAACTCGACAAACTTAGCCAGTTTTTTTTCTAACTCTTCGTGATAACGATGGTGGCCAGTAACAAGGCCAGATGCGCCACTGCCTACACCAGAATCAGCTGCTGCCGCCTGCATAGTCGCAATCAG
>JANOXZ010000189.1:0-1728 GCA_031418695.1 Synechococcales cyanobacterium VAR_35_metabat_10 | reverse complement strand
GTAAAACAGTTTCATGGTCACCTCGGGGTCTTGGGAATTGCCATCAGCTTACAGCCAAATTATTTCAGGTGAATGAAGCGCTCTTGACGGTCCGAACTTGGATCGGTCTGTGGTTCAGCTTGAATGATGCACAAAATTTTTGGCTCCCGAAATCACCCGCACAAACAGTTATGCTCAAATTTCTCGAGAGGTTGCGTCAGTTTTCGACGCGCAGATGACTCATGAAGCGACCGGAATGGATGTGCAATACAATCCGGTCGCTCGAACGGTGAAACGAAGACTCGATCAGTCGGCGAGCAGGACGGCCCCGAAGGCGGTCGTGCCGGGTTTCGGATCGACGGCGATGCCAGTGTAGAGCTTGCCGGACTCGAGGTTGAGGCTTCCGGTGTCGATCACCACGGTTTTCGTGCCGGGCAGCGTGATGCGAACCTGGTAGTGACCGGCGGCAACCTCAAGGAATTTCGAGTTGGCTTTGTAGGCGAAGTCTTTGATGGTCGGGGTTGCGGCGTTCAGATTGGCGTGTGGTGCGGTGATGTAGACGTCCACGGTGGCGGCGGCCGGTTCGGCGGCGGCGTGAATCAGGCGGACTTTGGTTTTGCCATTTTTGGGTTTGCTGTTGCCGTCGGCATTGTCGTTCAAGACCAGTGGCGCGATGTTGGCGACTTTGTTGATTGCCAGCACGGTGTAATCCGTGCCGTCCATCAGCTCGAGATCGGCGTTGATCGCGGTCGCACCGCTGGCGGCGACATTGACTTTGATGTTGCGGTTTCCGGCGGCGACTTTGGCGAACGGTGTGGCGTCACGGAAGTTCGCACCAGAGAAGGCGACCTGATCGTCGACCAGGATGTTGACGGCCGGTGCGTCCGAGGATGCGTGAACCGCCCGGACCCGAGGCGTTGCCGGTGGAATCAAAACCGTGTCGATGACGTGGATCACGCCGTTGCTGGCCGGAATGTCTTTGATGATCACTTTGCTGTTGCCGTTCAGGATCAGGCTCGAGCCGTCCAATTCGGCTTTGACGTTCGCGCCCTGCAAGGTTTTGACCATTTTTGCGGCGGCGATGTCGTTGCCGGAGAGGGCTCCAGCGGCGACGTGGTACAACAGCACGCTTTTGAGGGCCTCACCGCCGGGGACGGCCGAGAGTTTGGCGAAGGCGTCGTTGGTTGGTGCAAAAACGGTGAATGGACCTTTGCCTGAGAGGGCTCCGACCAGATCGGCGGCTTTGAGTGCTCCGACCAGGGTTGTGAAGCGCTTGTCGGCGACGGCGATTTCGACGATCGATTTCGCGGCCTCCACTTGACGTTCGCGTTCTTGAACCACGAAGGCGCTGAAACCACCATTGGTTCCGGCCTTGTCGATGGCGACGGCGGTCAGGACGTCACCGGCGGCAATCTCGAGCGCCCCAGAATCGATGGCCACGGTCTTGGTGTCGGCCAGCGTGACGCGCACCTGCAATTTACCGGGACGAAGCCGGAAGTAATCGCTGATGGTTTTGAACGGCACGTTTTCCTTGATCGGATCGATCTTGTTGATGTCGGTGCCGGGCCTCGAGAGGTAAATATCGACTTTCGGGGCGCTCGGGCTGGCGTGAAGCACGCGGACTTTGGCGGCGTTCTTGGCGGCGTAACGGGTGTCCTCGAGCAGCAACGGTTCGATTGCGGCCAGTTTGCCGACGGCGTAGACGCTGTAACGACGGGCCTCGAGCGTTGGGCTGACATCGATCACGGT
>JANOXZ010000188.1:0-4933 GCA_031418695.1 Synechococcales cyanobacterium VAR_35_metabat_10 | reverse complement strand
GTATTTAGAACATCACCGGAATCCTTCAAATGAGGATAGGGAAAACTTTATGCTGGAATGAGAACCAGGCAACAAACTAGTAACTGGGGCTTTCAGCCCCTCGCGTAACCTATGCACTTTCAGTGCATAGTCGTTGAGTTTGACTGAATGTGAAAGCTGAGTACAAGGCTGCAACCGAATCAAGATCTTTACCAGAACGCTCTAGAGATGTTTTCACTAACTTTATGATGTTTGATCGCAGTTGTAATTCGCTATGAATATTGGTGATAAACATATTGACCTTGTCATCAGCAGCCTCCCCAAATGGTTCAGAAGTCAAATAAGGCTTAAGTGCTAACAGATTAATAGAACCAGGATAATCGATTTGTAATTGCACAAGTTTTTGTAGGGTTTCTGGTCTTATTACATTCATCCGATTACCTTGAGCTGTGATATTGGCTGGGGCAGTTAATTTTCCAGCAACCATCAGGATTTTAATATAATGATGATACTGTTCTCCGAGGATTTTTAGTCCTAATTTCACTAATTGTGCTGGTGTACTATCTGGAACTGAATCTGTTTTACTGGCCTTGCACTCTCCTACTACAGAATAGGGAAAATCACAGTAAAAATCCAGACCTCCAGCACCCCCAGTTGCATCTGGATTGAGGCTAGCTTGTTTATTATTAAGAGAATTATCAAATCCCAAAAGAATTAGGCTTTTACGTACAATTTTCTCGAAGTTGTTGCCGTCACTGGAATTGCCGATATTTGCAATATCTGTAACCCATGAAAGATCTGGATCCGAAATCAGTGCTGGTGAACTGCGCCAGCCCAAAAACTGATGAATTTTATTGATTAGGGGTTCAACTAATGTCAATGAGACTGATTTAGTAAGAATTTCTTCTAATTGGATTAATTCCCAGTGTTGAGGCACAGATAAATCCGTTAATTCTAGTTTTCTACGCTGAAAAATATTTTCGGGTATTACCGGATTAGATTTATCTACAATAATTGTTGGATCGAGTGGGATAAAGCCAGAAGTTTTGCTGGGTTTAATTTCTATAGGTTGTGATAACTGATAAATTCTGATGCAAGCAACTAAGATTATTTGCTGGCTTTGGAATTGAGCTTTTAGTTGATCTAAATTCCAATTTATTAACTGTGCTAATCGAGGAAGATCTTCTATAGACTCAATGGATTGACATTGTGTGCATTCTCCCCAAGAAATAATTGATGGTGGAGATAGACTGACACTTGTTAGAGCAAAAGATTGACCAACAGGCATAAAAAAGTTTGTTACCCAAGTGATGTTTCTTCCTATTACTAAATGTGAATAGTCCCGATCACTTAATATTAATGTGCTGGTCAATGTTACGCTCATATTAAATGAGTGCCTCCAGCTCTATAGCTTCAGATGCATTTGTAGTAGTTGAAGATTCTAATGTAATATCTTCATCAATCACTTCTAAAGGAGTTTGACCAGATGGATCACTAAGAATCTCTCGGATTAACATGTTATTTATTACTAATTCTTGTTGCTCCATAAAAGTAACAACATCTTCTTGAGATACTTCATATTCATTACAGGATTCATACACTAGAGAAACTGCCAAAAGAGGTTGGATTTCGCTGAATTTCAATACCACCCATTCACCTCCTTGTTCATTCAACATATTGTTTAATAGTTGCTCTCCTTGCGTTTTGGGGTTTAATTTCTTGGAGCGAACCAAACAACCTCTAGTGAAATTAAATTTGGTGTAATTGGTGAGTCTTTTCATTACTGCTGTCATGAAACTGCCGCCAGATTCTTGCTTGACTGCAACACCAATTTTTACCTGTTTTCCATTATCTACTCCTACAATTTTAAAGTTTAAATACTTCTGATCAGCTTTTGTTGTAATCGGTTGAATCTCATTGATGGTTAAATCTTCAATAGTTTGTCCTAAAGCAGATTTGAAAGCTAGTTCTAAAGCGGCAGCAATTGCGTCACTATCATTGAGATAGTCTTTTTCATTAGCAGCTAAGACGGTCATTTGTTCTTGATAGGCTACTTTGACTTTACGAATCGGATCAACAGAAGTTGGTGGCTTAGTGACTTCAAATGATTCCGGCCAATTTTCTGCACACCAGTTGAGAACTTTGCGAACCACTGGTCTTTCTTTTCCGAGTGATCTGAGCTGTTCTTCTTGAAACGGGTAGTAAGGGTTTGGTGCTGGGACACCAAAACCGTTGTAAAAACTGTATAGCCAACAAGATACCAGGCTCAGAACATCATCTCCATTAAGGGGTTTGAGATCAAACTGCTTTTCTCCAATACGATCGACCACAGACTCAGCTCTTGGCATGGCTAATAGATGATCTCTCCAGGTTACTGGAAAACAAGCTGTGATGATGACACAACGTTTTAAGCGGCTGTATAAATCCTTTGCCAATAATGCGACGACTTGAGGGGTACTTAATCCCTGGCGATTGCATGATTTAGGCTCTAATTCATCAAAACAGATCACAATTACTCGATATTCTCCAAGAAGATTTAGAGTTTGCATAATAACGTCAAGCGATCGGGCATTCAATTTCTTCTCCCTACTCGCTGGCAAATTCATCACTTCTGCCTGCTTAGCTGACAACTCTTTACCAGATAGCCAGTTGACCGCGAAATGAGACTTTTCTGGACAGAGTGTCCAAAAAATTGCTCGAACGACATCGGGGTCTTCTATATGGGGCTTGATTTTGCATATCTGCTGTGTGAAGTTATCCACCCTTGTTTCATTAAGTTGAACACTTTCCTTCTGAGCAAACCTTTGAACAATTGCTGGTATGGACATTTCTACTGGGCGCGTAGACAGTAAAAGTGCTTCTTGAACCATTAATGCAGCTAACTCTTGCCATTGCGTAACACCATGATTACCAATCTGCTTCATGCTCAGCGCCACGGTATTGAGGAATCGTTGATTAATATCATCCAGTTCATCATAATCAGGTTCATTAGCATAGATAAAAAAGCTATCTCCATTACTTTTAACTTGTGATCTAACTCTGCTTAATAAATGACTTTTTCCTAGACCTTTTTCTGCTTTGATAGCAATCCCCAATACATCTCTTTTGCCTTGCTTAACCTGAGATATTCCTTGTAGGATAGCATCAGAAACTGTTGCATTGATACTTGGAACATCAGGGAAGTGTTGCTCCCAAATATCATGACTTCTAACGACTAAAGAACGATCAAAGGGATTGTTTTTTAGAATTAACTGCTCTAAGTTTGATTGATCAGAATTCATAATATTTGACGAGAGAGTAAATAAGAGTACTACGGTTGCAGCTTACGTGCGTAACAACGAAGGCCACTGAGAGGGGTACGAATAGAATCTGCCAATTTATCTGAGGCACTGTCTTCAACACTACCTTCCAAAAGCTGTAAGATGTCATCAGCCTGCATTTCTAGTAACCACTCATCAAATTTATGACGCTCAACAGCTTCCCCAATTTGGCGACGAATGCGATAGATCGGAACTAAGTCACCAAATTTGTAATCCGAATTTAGCTTCTCATATATTTGCATGATTCGCTGTTTGAACTCTGCATATGAATTTAGCTTAGGGGCATCAGTAGGTATATTGATTTTCATGTTTTCAGATTGCATCCATTGTAATAGAGCCTTGACAAATTTTGTTGAAACCACATTACCGGAAAAAAATAATTGATTATTAATCAAACCATCTCTCAACTTAGTTTTTCCTTCCAACAGCAGTGAAACTTTCTGGATTGATTTGCTAGCGTCGATTTTAATAGCACCTTCTTGCTCTAGACTAGTTACCGAAGGCTGCATATCTTTGATTTTTTCAGATTTCCGTTTAAATAAATTTAGCCATTGGCTTTTCGATATGTTGTGTTCTCCTAAATGAAATAATGCCAGTAATAAGCGGATTTGATCTGAAGGAATATTGGTTTTCGACATATTTACAAATGTTGCATGATACTCTACTCCAATTGTTTACAGTATCATAGGTAAGTGTATTAAGGTGGTTATATAAGAAATCAGGGTTAAAAACTTTGGTATTCAATCGGTGGTGGTGAGCCAATGTTGGTGGGAATCGATCCACAATGATAGTTTACTGAGATCTTTGGAAGAAAGCAAATTCCTCAATGTAAATGTACTTAAAAAAAGAATGCAGGATTAACAGATGACTTATGTGATGGTGGATGTAGAAGCCGATGGTTCGATTCCGGGGGATTATTCGATGGTTTCGATCGGGGCGATCATAGTAGAGCCTCTGCTGACTAGAACTTTTTATGCAGAGCTACGACCAGTTTCAGATAAGTGGGTGCCGGAAAGTTTGGCGGTTTGTGGGTTTAGTCGAGAGCAAACGTTGCAATTTGCTGAGCCGCAAGGGGTGATGGAGAGCTTTGGGGCTTGGATTGCAGCAGAAGCTGGGCGCAGACCATTTTTTATTTCAGACAATAATGGTTTTGATTGGCAGTTTGTGAACTGGTATTTTCATCATTTTTGTGGACACAATCCTTTTGGGTACAGCTCTTTGCATTTGGGTTCTTTGTACAAGGGTCTGACCAAGGACATGTTTGTAAACTTTAAGCATCTGCGGAAAACAGTGCACACTCATAATGCTTTGGATGATGCCCGAGGGAATGCGGAGGTGCTATTACAGATCAAGGAAGAGTTTGATTTAAAGATTAGTTGGAAATAAGTATTAATTATTTTCGTAACTTACCATCCATTTAAGAACAGGTAACAATTTGTTAATCGCCAACAACGAATACTCATTAAGATTAATCAGAACTATATTTCCTTGCATCTTCAGTAACTATTGAAAAAGCTGATCGATGGTAAATTCTAAAGCTGGAAACAGTTCATCAGTGAAAACCATGTTGTTGATAAAGGTTTGGATAGGGCGATCGATCGACAAGATTATGAGGCTTTGAAACTTGGGGTCAA
>JANOXZ010000187.1:0-2333 GCA_031418695.1 Synechococcales cyanobacterium VAR_35_metabat_10 | reverse complement strand
TTGCTATCTAAGTCTGCCAAAGCTGTTATTAACACCGGCGGCACCCGCACATCGTGGAAACTGCCCAAAGCTTCGATAGCCACTCTTCTGATCTCTGCACCTGGGTCACTTAATACTGAAATTAACGGCTCGATCGTCTGGGAATGACGAATATGCCCTAAGGCCAGTACTGCCGATTTACGCTGGTGAGGAATTGCTAGTAACTGGGTTAATTGCTGGATGGCTGGTGTACCCATATCGGTCAACACGCGCACCAAAATCCCGGCCAATTCGGCAGATGGATCCTGACTTAATTGCTTAATTATTCCTTCAACTACCAGAGCAGAGCGCGATTCTCCCAAAATTCTGCCTATGCACCAGTGAGTAGCCGCTTCTAGCTCGGTGTTTTGCAACAAATCCAACAGAGGCTGAATTGCCAGATCACCGAGCCTCGGCAGCACTTTAGCCACCTGCCAAGAATCCGCGAAATCACCTTGAGTTAAAACCTGTAAACTCCAGGCCAAAATCTCTGCCCCATCCAAGCTGGGGTCAAGTTCCAATAACCCGTCACTAACCGTTTCCCAATCACCTTGATCGACAGCCTGTTGAAGATTTTCAGAGATGGAAGGCATCTGGCTGCTCCAAATAGGCTAACTCAGCAGCAGTCGAGACTCTGCCCAAAACTTGGTTGCGATGCGGAAAACGTCCAAATTCTTTGATAATTTTATGATGTTGCTGCGCTGCCGCCACGGCAAAATGCTTGTCAGGATGATCTGGCAGAGCAAGAAATAGTTCTAAGCATTGAATTTGATCATCCAAGTTTTCGCTGTGTTCTAAAGGCAAGTAAAAAAACCAGCGCTGTACAGGCAAAAACTCTTGGTCTACACCGTTTAAAATTGCTTGTTTGGCGATCGCTAAAGCCGCTACATCGGTAGCAAAAGTCTCGGGTTGCCCCCGAAATAAATTGCGGGGAATTTGGTCTAACAGCAAAACCAAAGCCAAACAGCTCCAAGGCCAACCCTGCCAACCATCTAAGTATCCAGCAGCAGCAAATTCGTAGTCGTTGGCAAAAGATTCTTGGATCTGTCGATCGGTCTCGGAACTAGCCAAAAACCACCAAGGGCGATAACATCCGTAGTTTTCGCTACCGGCTGCTCCAAACCAAAATTTTATAATTGCTTCGACCCGTGACATGTTTGCTTCCTACAGTAGTTGATTGAGGTGATGGATTGAGATTGATCTGCCCAAATTATCACGGATCGATCGGCCCCATAAACCAGATAGATCACACTTGCACAAAAAGCATTAAACCAATGCGCTTAGATCATGTAAATAAATATTATGTGTTCTTAAGCACATATTCATCTAGCCAATCATCGTTAACCTCAAGATCTAGATTTCACCCTCTTTCTACTCAATCTTTAATTCTTCTCACACCTTAATCTTATGGTTGCCACCACTCCCAGTCTAAACAAATTTGAAAAGCTAAAAGCCGAAAAAGACGGTCTGGCCGTGCGGGCAGAGCTAGAATCTTTTGCCCAGATGGGCTGGGAAGCAATGGATAACAACGATCGAGAGCATCGTTTAAAGTGGCTGGGAATATTTTGGCGACCAATGACTCCGGGCAAATTTATGATGAGACTGCGCTTGCCCAGTGGCATTATCAACAGCGTTCAGTTGCGAGTATTGGGCAATATTTTGCTGCGCTATGGCGATGAAGGCAGCGCTGATGTTACCACTCGCCAAAATATTCAGCTTCGGGGCATCCGGATCGAAGATCTACCCCAGATTTTTGCAGAAATGGAGTCGGTGAATCTGACTAGCGTGCAGTCGGGGATGGACAATGTACGCAATATTACTGGTTCACCAGTAGCTGGCCTAGAAGCGGGGGAGCTGTATGACACCCGCGCCATGATTCAGGAGCTACAAGACAAAATCACTAATGGCGGTGTGGGCAACCCGGAGTTCACCAATCTGCCCCGCAAGTTTAATATTGCGATCGCCGGTTGTCGAGATAACTCAGTTCATGCCGAGATTAATGACCTGGCCTTTGTTCCAGCCTTTAAAGATGAAGTATTCGGCTTCAATATTGTGGTCGGCGGTTTCTTTTCAGCCAAACGGATTGAGCCAGCAGTGCCCTTAGATGCTTGGGTGCCACCAGAAGGGGTGATTCCGTTTAGTTTGGCGATGCTGCGAGTATTTAGAGATCATGGCCTGCGGGCAAATCGCCTCAAATCTAGATTAATGTGGCTGATCGATGAATGGGGCATTGAAAAACTGCGATCGGCCTTAGCTGCGGAGTATCAGTTGCCGTTGGCCACAGCGGCGGCCAAGGACGAAATTGAATGGGAGAA
>JANOXZ010000186.1:0-5563 GCA_031418695.1 Synechococcales cyanobacterium VAR_35_metabat_10 | reverse complement strand
TTGGGTTGATAGGCAGTCAGCGCAATTTCTTGGGTTTTTTGCAGGGCTGGGGAATGGGCTTTTCTTCTTTGCTGTCGCTCTATTTTATTCAAGGCTTGCTGGGTTTATTAGAATGGCAGCCGGTGAATATTCCCTTGGAGCAGCTACTGGGTGGTGGTCTGCTTAGTTCTGTCGGGGTTGGTTTTATTGAAGAACTGGTGTTTCGGGGCTGGATATTGACTGAGTTAGAAGCAGATTATTCTCTGTCGGTGTCGCTGTGGAGCAATGCGTTAATTTTTGCTGTCACACATTTTATTAAACCGCTCAGTACAATGCTGGCAATGTTTCCACAATTTCCGGGGCTGACTGTACTAGGACTGTTGCTAGTCTGGGCAAAGCGCAGTCAGCAAAACCTCTTGGGGGTTTCGATCGGTCTCCATGCCGGAATCATTGGAGTTGTATATTTGGTGGATGTTGGCAAAATGGTGAAATACACTAACCGTTTGCCAGACTGGATTACCGGTGCTGGTACACCTGCTGCTGGTGTAATGGGTATTTTCGGTTTGCTGTCTTTGGCTGGTTTTTTTGCCTTACAGAATCGTCGGATGTCAGTTTAGGATAGAATTTGCTCAGCAATAAATTACCTAGCAACACATTTTATTTTTAATCAAGCTGATAGTAAAACCCCCTCAAATTTGAGGGGGTTTTATTTCGAGTCGAAGGTCTAAAAACTTAGCCTAAGTTCTTCGCCGATTTAATGGTGCCCAAACGAGCTTTGATCAGCAGTAAGTTGGCTTGCTCAATATTGATATTGAAAGGAACCAACTTCACACTGTTGCTAACCCCAGACAAGGCGTTATCTGGAATTTCGGGAGCCACAATTGCCACCGCTGCACTGGCGATCGAGTTAGGTTTTTGGCCAACTTCTTTAGCCGTAGTAGTGCGGTAATTAACGTGGGTAACACCAGCATCGATCAACACTTGCTGAATCATTTCAGCTTCAGCAGCGTTGTTGCCGATCGTGGCTACTTCGGTGTGCAATGGTAGAGCCGAAACTTCAGCCAAAAGCAACAAGCTAGGCTTGATGTCTAAGATGATTACTTCTTGGTCATCGCTAACAAAGTTATCGACGGTTTCTAAATGCTGAGCCAGAGTAATTACTAAGTCAGCTTCATCAAGCTTGCCAGCACCTGCTTTGCCTTCTAAGACAGCAAGGTCAATCAAATCTGGCTCGATGCCTAATTCGGATTTGAGTACGCCGTGCATTTTTGGTAAGTGCTGAAGCCGATCGACAAAAGCGACTTTAATAGTTTGTACTTGGCGTTGGCTAACCATTACCGCTTGAGCGTAAGCTGCTGAGCCAAAAGCGGAGGCAGTCATACCTAGGCCACTAGCCGAGGTGAAATTTTGCTCTAACAGTTCGTAAACTTGACGATAGGTAACAATGCTTTGAACAGCCTGGGTATTGGCTACAAATGTCCCTTTACCACGTTGCGCCATTAAATAGCCAGCAACGATTAAGTCATTGTAAACAGCAGCGATCGTGTTGTGGTTAACACTGAGCTGCTTGGCCAACTGGGTAACAGTTGGTAGGGCATCATTGGCATGTAAAACTCCAATGGCAATTAGGAGTTTGATCTGCTCGGCGATTTGCGAATTGATCGTAATCGGCACGCGCGGATCGACAGAAATTGGTAAGGCGTTAGATTCTAGGAAAACCATAGTTTTGGAGCAATATATTTAGGTTGGTAACTTCAGATACACTTTTAGGCTGAAATATTAACCTCATGCAATGTGTTACACAAGCAATATTTTAGTCTGAATGAGACTTTCAGTAACTCAAATTCCATTGCTCGGCTGTTAACTTTTATGTGGATAAAACACTTTTATGTGATTCAAAACACAAGAGATAACAGGAGAGTCGGGGGTGAAACGAGGAATTTTGTTAACTTCTTAAGTTAGGTTAATAACTTAATAGTCTCTATCTTTACACTTATTAATTCTAACATGTTAGATGTATTATTGACGACACTCTATGGTCACAATAAACCTAACTCACTGTTGTTCTTCATGATTATCTAGATAATAGATTATACTTGACGAAATACATAGAATACAGACAGAGTAAGGGAATTCTTGTCTGTCTGGTGTGATGAGTGACACAACTATTAGCCTAAAAAAGTATCCTCGTATACACAATTTTACTACATCATGTAGCACTAGTGTTCGAGGATCTTCCAAATGATTTACAAATTGTTATGCAAGTGATGTGCCCAAACCATATCACTTGCAATATGGTTTGGGCATCCGAGTACTTTTCATCTAAATTGTCCTCGGTAGGTAGCCGCAGCACCTAATTCATCTTCGATGCGCAGGAGGCGATTGTATTTGGCTACTCTTTCACTGCGACAAAGAGAACCGGTTTTGATTTGACCAGCCCGCGTGGCCACTGCCAAATCAGCAATCGTGGTGTCTTCGGTTTCGCCCGATCGATGGCTGATAATCGAGGTGTAACCATTGCGGGTGCCTAGATCGATCGTGTTCAGTGTTTCGGTGAGAGTACCGATTTGATTGAGCTTAATCAACACTGAGTTGGCCGCAGATTGCTCAATACCCTGGCGTAAACGAGTTTCGTTGGTCACAAACAGGTCATCACCCACTAGCTGCACCTTGTCGCCAATTTTCTTGGTAAGCGCTTGCCAGTTTGCCCAGTCGTCTTCGTGCAAGCCATCTTCGATCGACACGATCGGATACTTGCTAGTCAGACCGGCCAAGTAATCAATAAACTCAGCAGGGGTATGCTCGGAGCCATCGTACTTATAGTTACCGTTGACGTAGAATTCGCTAGCCGCCACATCCAAAGCCAAGGCGATCTGTTCGCCCGGTTTATAGCCAGCTTGTTCGATCGCGGACATCAATAGATCTAATGCTTCTTGGTTGGAGCCGAGGTTGGGTGCAAAGCCGCCTTCGTCACCCACACCAGTTAACATGTTCTTAGCAGCCAATACCTTGCTTAAAGAAGAAAATACTTCTGATCCCCAGCGTAAAGCTTCCCGGAAAGATGGTGCGCCCACCGGCACAATCATAAACTCTTGGAAATCAACGTTGTTAGCGGCATGGGCACCGCCATTGATTAAATTCATTAAAGGAACTGGCAGCAAGCTGGCTGCAGGGCCACCTAAATAGCGATACAGCGGGATGCCCAAGGCATTAGCAACAGCTTTGGCATTGGCCAAAGAAACTGCCAAAATAGCGTTAGCTCCCAAATTAGTTTTGTTGGCAGTGCCATCCAAGTCAATCATGGCTCGATCGATGCCCTGCTGGTCGAAAGCGTTCATGCCATACAGCTCTGGGGCAATCTGATCGTTCACATTAGCAACAGCTTTTAATACCCCTTTACCGCCATAGCGTTTGGGGTCATCGTCTCGTAATTCACAGGCTTCAAAGCTGCCGGTGGAGGCACCGCTGGGAACTTGTGCTACGCCAATACCGCCGTTTGTGAGGTAGACTTCGGCTTCTACGGTCGGCTTACCACGAGAGTCTAAAATCTCCCGCGCTATGATTTCGTCGATCGCCATGTCGTGCATATTCATAATATTTTGCAGATTCCCTTGCCAATGCTGGTCAAAAACTATGCCAGACAGTATGGTACCTTGCCTCGGTTCAATATTTCATCACTCTAACTAAATATTTTGTGATCATGATCCAGACGATCAGGGCGGTACGGTGCCGCCTATAATGGGCTATTGCAGACAGGGTAAGGATTTACATCTTATTTTTGGGGGAGTCTAGAGGCATGAGAAAAAGATACAAAAGGGCGGGGGGCGCTTGGGCAATGCTGTTGGCGTTGCTAGTTTGGTGGCATACCAGCCCCGCCGAGGCATTAGAAGGCTGGGCAACTAATGGGTTAAGTGAGACTTCTGCACCAGGAGTGATTACCCAGTTGAACCAGGCCGCTGCGACGGCACCTCAGGTATATATTGTGAGTCCTCGCCCCGAAGAGGTAATTGCCGATACGACTGTGGCGGTGCAGCTACAGGTAGCTGGTACACCGATTTTTAAGAATTCTCAATTGGGTTTGGGGCCACACCTACATTTGTTGCTCGATCGGGTGCCGACAGAATCTATCTATGACTTAAGTACTCCTATTACTCTCAGCAATCTGTCTCCGGGCACACACACTTTACAGGTATTGGCCAACAAGCCTTGGCATGAAAGCTGGAAAAATCCTCAGGCTTTTGCTCAGGTGACTTTTCATGTATTGGCCAAATCCACCAACCAACTCAATACCAGCAGCCCCAATGTCCAAGCACCACAGTTGATTTCGGTGCAGCCTACAGAGGTAGGAGCCGAGCCTTGGCTGTTAGATTTTTATGTGGCCAATGCCCCTAGCCATATCGATGCCCAGCATCCTTTACGGCAGATCGCCGATTGGCGGGTACGGGCAACGGTGAACGAACAAAGTTTTGAGGTAAACCGTGATGAGCCAGTTTATCTGCGAGGTTTGCGACCGGGGGTGAATGTGCTGAAGCTGGAGTATTTGAATGATCAGGGACAGGTGGCAGACAGTGCCCTGCGCGTGGTGAAATATCAGCCGAATGGTAATGATAGTCTGTCGCGGCTGGTGCGCAATGAGCTATCGATCGACCAAGCTTTAATGCTGTTTGATCCCCAAAGTCGAGTAATTGGTGCTGAGTTGGGTCAAAGTGCTCGATCACCGGAGCGATCGAATACAGCGATTTCTTCCACCCAGCAACCAACAATGCCATGGAATCAAGTTGTTCCCTCTATGCAGCAAGGCAATCAAGGGATGCAGAACAATCCAGTTACCCAAAATAATCCGGGAATGCAGGTTAACCCAGAAATTCAGCGTAATCCAGGAGCTCAGAACAATCCCGGAATGTATGGCGATTCGAGAACCCAGAACAATCCCGGAACGTATGGCAATTCGGGAACCCAGGACAATCCCGGAGCGTATGGTAATTCGGGAACCCAGAACAATCCCGGAACGTATGGTAATTCGAGAACCCAGAATAATCCCGGAATGTATGGTAATTCAGAAACCCAGAACAATCCCGGAATGTATAGCGATTCGAGAACCCAGAACAATCCCAGAACGTATGGCAATTTGGGAACCCAGAACAATCCCGGAATGTATAGCGATTCGAGAACCCAGAATAATCCCGGAATGTATGGTAATTCAGAAACCCAGAATAATCCCGGAATGTATGGTAATTCAGAAACCCAGAACAATCCTGGAATGTATGGCAATTCAGGAAACCAGAACAATCCCGGAATGTATGGCAATTTGGGAAACCAGAACAATCCTGGAATGTATGGCAATTCAGGAAACCAGAACAATCCCGGAATGTATGACAATTCGGGAAACCAGAACAATCCCGGAATGTATGGCAATTCGGGAAACCAGAACAATCCCGGAACGTATGGCAATTCAGGAACTCAGAACAATCCCGGAATGTATGGCAATTCAGGAACTCAAAACAATCCCGGAATGTATAGCAATTCGGGAACTCAAAACAATCCCGGAATGTATAGCAATTCGGGAACTCAGAACAATTCAGGA
>JANOXZ010000185.1:0-9380 GCA_031418695.1 Synechococcales cyanobacterium VAR_35_metabat_10 | reverse complement strand
CGGGAAGCAAGCCGCTGCTCGTTCACAAGTAGCCAGCATTTTTTGCCAGTCTTCGGCAGTCAAGCCGGGTGGTAAATCAGTAATTTCTCGTCGATCGTTGCCTAAATGCAAATTAGTCAGAGGACTGTTACCCAGCCGAATTACTGTATGGCAGGCTTTTCCGCCAATTACCACCACCCGAATATCAAATTCTCGACCTTCAATCCGTGCCTTGGGCAGCCAAGTTTCTACTTGTACCGACTCTGCTGCCAAAAAATTGATAATATCAGCGATTTCTATGGACTTTCGATATTGGCGAATCCGGCGCGAATTATAAAATTTTAGTTCGCCCTGTTCTACCACTCTTTCTACGGTAGTAATGGCGCGCTCCATGCCCTCTCGGCGCTCATAGGCCACCACCCCCGAAGCCGAGGAGCCGTGAGCAAGCTTCACAAACACCCGCTGGATATTTTGCCCATCCATTAATGCTGTCAAGTGATCATAATTCTCCACTGACTGACCGGGCAGTAACCTGGGTGGTACTGGAATTCCGGCTGTTGCCAAAACCTGTTGACATTGCACCTTATCAAACATAATGGCAATATCTGCGGGATGGTTGAGTATCCGGCCTTGTAAATTGGCTGTCCAGGCTTGTAAACGATTTCGCCAGCCCAAATACCACTGACGCTGATACCAAATTCGGCCCAATTCGGTGGGTAAAAGTAAAGCCTCACTAGCGCTGATTCTTTGGTGCTGGCCAGTAGATTCTAGTTCGGCTCCAGCGGCGATGAATTGTCGATCGACTTCAAAGCTGCGCTCTGGGGCATCAAAACGGAAGATGGTATCTGGGGCATCGAAGCTCAGCAAGTCAATTTCTTGAGTTAATAGATCAGCATAGGCCACTAATTGAGCCGGTAGTAAACCGCAGTTTTCTACTGCCTGCTGAAACAATTGACCTCGCCGACTTTCTCGGTTGCTGATCGCTAAAAACCTTATTCTGACTGGTGTACTGGGGTTAACGGCGATCAGTGAACTCATAGCTCCAAATCCTCTTAGTTTTGGTGTGTAGCAAGCTGTTCATGGCTTTTGGAGAACAATGCCAATCTAGATTCAATTCTTTTGTATCATAATACGTTTGTACATTCTTGGTCAATATTATTTTTGATCGACTTGCTCCGGTATAGATTCAGAGAGGACTTTTTTCGTTAAAATCCTGATTTGCTAAGATTGACTGTGAATATCTTTAGATAATGGAGTCAATCCCACCGATTGCTAAGGCTGGCTAAAATCTAAAGATGCCTGAGTTGTCCCGATAGAATAACCCGGTTTTAATTATGGCTAACCAACCACCAATTAATTCATCCGATGCTGCTGATGATTCGACTAGCAGTAGTCTTCCTTCTGTAGATTCGATTCCAACAAGATCTTTGTCTTTTGGTAGCAATGGTGACGACACTTACTCTGGTGAATTAGATCAAGATTTATTGACTGGTTTTACTAGTGCCGAGCAATTTACTCTGAATGAGGAGATTGATGAGTTGCAAGGTGTCGAAGACGACCACCTGGCTCATTTCAATAATATTCGGGGCGATCAGATCGTCATGAATCAATATACTGTCAATGCTCTGCAAAGGCTGGCTGGTAGATTTAGTGTTGGGGATGAGTTTGCTGCTGTTACTGACAATTTAGCAGGCAATGAATCTCCCGGCGCGATCGTGCATGTTAAATCTGATACTGGAAATAAATCTGCGCGTAATTATAAAGTGTTGTTGACTGGTGCTCTGTCGCTGGTTGCTAAGGGTGGTGCGGCGATCGCTAATATTGTTTCTTTGCCTCTACTGGCCAAGTATTTAGGCCAAGAGCGGTTTGGGGTATGGCTAGTAGCAAGTTCTTTTTTGGCTTGGTCTAGTATTGCTGATTTAGGTCTAGCGAATACACTCAAAAACAACTTAGCCGAAGCTGATGGGCAGGCTGATGTACAGCGGGCAATTCAGGCAATTACTAGCACGATCTTTGCAATTTGTGGTTTGACTGTTATCCTCCTGGCAGCAATACTAGTAGCAAATCCGTTTATTCCCTGGATGCGAATTTTTAATGTGCAGCAGGGCTTTGCGGAAATCAGCACTTTTGGATTGGTCTGTAGTTTATTATTTGTGGCCAGAATCCCTTTGGCAATTCCAAATCAAGTTTATAGCGGCTATCAAGAAGGCTATTATTATCAAGTTATCAGTGGTGTGACCAATCTGCTGGCATTGGTGATGTTGGGCTTAATGACACAAATTGGTGGAGATTTGTCGGCTTTAGCCTGGGCATTTTTTGGCACGTTGATGGCTGCTGATGTTTTAGCCGGTTTTCACCTATTTGTACGACATCGACCAGAGCTATTTCCTGATTGGGAAAACTTTGATTTAGCTACTGCGTTTAAAATCATACGCAGTGGTTTACAGATTTGGGTGGCTCAGATTTCTTCGATCGCAGTTTTTCAGACAGATTTAATTATTGTTGATCAGCTTTTCGGCGCGCCAGCAGTTGCTATTTATGGTGTGGTCTTGCGACTTTTTACCATAACTTCTTTTTTGCAAGGTGCTTTCTTAACCCCGCTCTGGCCTGCTTATACCGAGGCTGCTATTCGCGGCGATCGCGCTTGGATTATGACGACTTTTCGGCGCAGTATTGTAATTAGTTTGGCGATGGCTGTGACTGTTGGGGGTATTTTGGTTTTTGCTGTGCCCTATTTGGTCAAGATTTGGGTCAATCCCAATGCTCAAGTGGATCCACTGTTGTTGGGAGGGATGTTGAGCACAGTAGTTTTGATGGCTGTAGGTACTGCCATTAGCATTTTGGCTAATGGGTTAGGGAAAATGAAGTTTCAGGCAACTGTGGCACCGGTTTTTGCTTTGTTCAATTTAGGACTATCGATCTTGCTGGGTAAATGGTTAGGGATGGCTGGGGTGACTATTGCTACTTCGATTGGGGTGTTGATTTTTTCGATTTTGTTGGTGGGTGGTAATTTGCGGGCTGGTATTCGATCGGGGGTGGTTTTGCCTCGGTAATTTTCGCGGTGGATTGCGGTGGTGGCGGGCGAGTTTTTATTTGGAGATTTTGTTTCTGTGCTTTGATTTTGGATAAACCCACCCCTCCGATGGTGATTGCAGTGGGGTGGGTTTTGATGGGGTTATACGCGGCCAAAACGTCTTTTTCGTTGTTGGTAAACTGCTAGGGCTGTTTGCAATTCTTGTTTATCGAAGTCTACCCAAAGGGTTTCGGTGAAGTACATTTCGGTGTAGGCCAGTTGCCACAGTAGGAAGTTGCTGAGACGCATTTCGCCGCTGGTACGAATCATTAGGTCGGGGGCGGTTTGGCCTCGGGTGGAGAGGTGTTGTTCGATCGATTCTTCGGTAATATCTTTAACTTGCATGGTGCCTCGTTGGATTTCTTGGGCGATTTGTTGGCAGGCTTTAGTAATGTCGGCGCGACCTCCATAGTTAATCGCGACATTAAATTGAATGCCGCGATTGTATTGGGTGAGTTCGATCGCTTGTTGAACTAATTTATTTAAGGTGATGGGTAGAGCGGTTAAATCGCCGAGGAAGTTGATTTTTACGCCTTTGATGTGCATTTCGGCTAGTTCTTGTTGCAGCATCCGCTCGAACAACATCATGAGGAAATTTACTTCGTCGAGAGGTCGTTGCCAGTTTTCGGTGGAGAAGGCGTAGACTGTTAGTGCGCTAATGCCCCAGTCACTACAGCAGCGCAGTAGGTTCTTTAAGGTTCTGGCTCCTTGGCTGTGACCGATTGTGCGGGGCATGTTGCGTTGGGTCGCCCAACGTCCGTTGCCATCCATGATGATGGCGACATGTTTGGGTAAAAATTGGGGATTCAATTCAGGGGGGAATTGGTGAAGGTTTTGGGGAGCAGCAATTTGTCTGAGTGATATTTGGGGTGATGTTTGGGTCATGGCTGGGTTGATCGCAGGGTGAATTAATGAGGGTTGATGATGCTGTTATGTTTAGCTTACTTGCCTGCTCTATCTATTGTCAGTCCGGGGATGTCGGGTCTTTGGGGGGCTGATTTGGGGGTAGGTCGGGAAAAGTCGGGACTTTGGTAAAAGTAGTTGTCGAATCCAAATAACTAAGCTTGAATGAGGGAGTAGTGTAAAACGAGGCAGTATGAACGGGAAACAATTTTGGTTAGGACTATTAGGATGCAGCTTGCTATTCGGTGCTGGTTGTGGCATCAAGAATCCAGGGGTAACTAACTTGGTTTCATCGAATTCAGCTAATGCTGAAGGTGCTAAGGAAAAGAAGAATTATGTGTTGGGTGAATTCGCGGCTATCAGCGGTACTGACTATCTTTCAGCGCCGGTTTACATCGATTACTCTGGTAAATGGCGGACAGAGGCAGTAGTTTCGGCTAGTGATGAGTATAGTGGAGCGAAAGGAGCAAAGGGTGGTGGTGCGTTGGTGAATAACTATGTTTTTGTGAATCAGAAAGATTTGACTTCGCGGAAGCTGTTGCCCAATAATAAATCGGTGATTTTGGAAGAGCGGCAGTATGGGGAAGATGTGAAAAAGCCTGATCCGAAGGTTAAAGAAGATGTGATGGCTAAGCCTAAGAATATTAAGTCTGTTCTTTATCGGGTGGTAAATGCAGATACTAATAACGATAAGGCTGTAGATGGTAAAGATAAAAAAACGATCGCGATTGCTGATGCGGATGGCAGTAATTATAAGGAGTTGGTGCCGGGGATGGAGCGAATTTTGAAGATTCATAACCCCACCAAAGAACAGCAGGTGGTGTTCTATCAGACCGGCGGTGACTTCTTTGTAGCTAGTATTGATATTCCTGGTCGATCGGCGCAGGTGAAAAAGTTGCAATCGATCGCTGAGTAATCTGCTGAATTGATCCTCGCCAACCAAACTAAGATTTGACGTTGTCGGAAGAGCTCAGCCCTAAATGCTTTTTATCATTTGCTTTCTACTCGACAAGGAAGATCATCCAAGTCGGGTAGTTAATATTTTTTGAGTTTTGTGATCTCAGAACTATGTGATATTGATCGAACAGCACAATCAGTTGTGCTTTAAGTTCCTGTAATAAGCATATTCACTATACAGCATAATTTAGATGGCCAGAATAAATTCAAACTTCGGTGTATATACCATTTTAAGTTTATCTATTATCCCGCAATATGGAGGAAAGAACATAACCCCGTAGCACTTTTTATGGCAAATGCACAAATCAACTCTACTTTGGTTCAAGAAATTGCTGCCTTAGACACATTAGAATTGTCAGAGAATAGCTTAATCCCACATTCCAATGAGTCACAAGCTATCGTCATAGGTGTAAGCGAAATTATCGATTTAAGTACAACTAAATTTAATAATAGTCAAGACTTCAGATTTCCTGCCCCTTTAACCCCCAATTTTTCATCGTCAATCACTATTAGCTCATTGGCTTGGGCTCCAGTCCGTGAAACCATCGGGCAACAAAAATTTTCTAATAAAGTACTGCTGGGTACAGCAAATCATACCGACGATGAAAATCACGAAGGCCATGAAGACCTTTTCCCTGTATCCAACGCCGAAGCTCTGACAGCAGCAGGAATTATCACAAATAATGCCGCCCCAGACTCTACGCTGAACTTCAGCTCTTTTGATTTCAACAATGTTTTTAAACTGCATAGCAATCCAAATGCTAAACAGACGATTTATTTAGATTTTGATGGCCATACCACAATAGACACTAGCTGGAACAGTGTTACCCACCCCACAATTATTTCTCCGGCCTTTGATACCGATGGTAATACCGCATCTTTCAATGTAAGTGAGTTGCAAACAATTTTAGGAATTTGGCAAAGAGTTACTGAAGATTTTGCCCCATTTGAGGTGAATGTTACGACTGAAGCTCCTAGCATCGCAGATTTACAGAAATCTGGCACTGGTGATACCCGTTGGGGCATCCGGGCTTTAATGACCCAAAATATTAACTTAGCTAATAATACTGCTGTCTTTGGGTCAATTGGTGGCGTTGCATACCTAAATAGTTTTAATTCTTCTATAGATTTACCTCTGTTTTCTTTTAATAAAGGGGAAAACAATGCGGCAATGACCGCTAGCCATGAAGTTGGCCACAGCTTGGGTCTAAATCATGATGGTCAGGTAGACTCCAACCCTCTGGATACAATTAATGATTCAAAAGCCTATCATTCTGGTTTTGGCAGTAGTGAAACTAGTTGGGGTTCCTTGATGGGGGCACCTTTTAATAAAAGTTTGACACAGTGGAGCAAAGGTGAATATCAATATGCCAATAACAAAGAAGATGATTTGGCAATTATAACTACTAGAAATGGTTTTGGCTATCGGGTAGATGACTACGGTAATTCTAACAGCACGGCCACTAGTTTAATTGCCAATTCTAGCGGCAAGATTAGTGCCTTTGGAATCATTGAGCGCAGTACTGATAAAGATGTTTTCGCTTTTAGTACTAATACCGGCAACATCTCTTTGAACATTGCTGCCGCTTCGAGAAGCTACCTTTCTGATGGCGGTGGCAATTACGATGCCAAATATCTAGATGCCCGTGGTAGCAACATCGATTTGTGGGCTGGTATTTACAGTGCTGATGGTAGTTTATTAGCTGAATCGAATCCGGTTGACTTACTATCAGCTAGTTTTACTGATCTTTACTTGAATGCTGGTAGCTATTATTTGCAAATTGATGGGGTCGCGAAAAGTGGCCTCGATGGATACAGTGACTATGGTAGCCTTGGTCAGTATGCTATCAACGGATCTGTAATTAACAGGATTAACGCTGCACCTGTGCTGAGCAATGCTTTGGCCGATGTAACAGTGAATGAAGATAGTGTGTTCACTTGGACTTTAGCAGCCAATACCTTTATTGATAGTGATGCTGGGGATATTTTATCTTATACTGCCAAATTGGCTGATGGATCTGCTTTGCCTGCTTGGCTAACCTTCGATGCTGCGACCCAAACTTTGAGTGGCACTCCTGGTAATAGTCAGGTTGGTTCGATCGATATCAAGATAATTGCTACTGATGCAGTGGGAAGTACTGCGGAGGATGTTTTTAGCATTATGGTGCAAAACATTAACGATGTCCCAATTTTAGTTGCCAGTATTAGTGATCAAACAGTTAATATCAATACTGCCTTTAATTTTACTCTGCCCACCGGAGCTTTTGTTGACGTTGATGCGGGTGATGTCCTGAGCTATGCAGCAACCCTGGCTAATGGTGATATATTACCTAGCTGGCTAAGTTTCAATAGTGCTAATAAAACTTTCACTGGGCAACCAACTCTCAATAATGCGGGTACGATCGAGGTTAAGGTACTGGTAAGCGATGCTGCTGGGGCGCAAGTTTCTGATAATTTTATTATCTCGGTTAAAAGTGGCTTTAACGATATTCGCGGCAGTGCCACCAACGATCGGTTATTTGGTGGTGCCAATGCCGACTATATTCAGGGCTTTGATGGAGATGATTCACTCTACGGCTTGGGTAGCAATGACTACTTAGATGGGGGTACTGGCAATGACTATCTAGAAGGTGCTGCTGGTGCAGATACCCTGATAGGTGGGGCAGGAAATGATACTTATTTCTTGATTGATAATGATGTAATTATCGAAGCGGCTGATGGTGGTATTGATTTGGTATTGAGTTCAATCAATTACACTTTAGGAGCCAACTTAGAAAACATTACTCTCAGTAGTAACGCGGCTGGAACTGGCAATAGTGCTGATAACCGCATTACTGCGGGGGCTGGTAGAAACACTCTATTTGGCGGTGCAGGTAATGATTATTTGCAGGGGGGCGATGGCAATGATGTGATGAACGGTGGCGCTGGAGTAGATACTTTCGTCTTAAATGCTCCGAAATTTGGGGTTGATACGGTGAGTGATTTTGTTACCGGTGTTGACAAGATTTCTATTGCTGCCAATCTCTATGGTGGCGACCTAGTTGCTGGAAATGTGTTAGTTAGTAATCAACTGTTGATTGGTGCTGGCAAGATTGCAACCACCAGTACTCAGCGATTTATTTACAAAAACACTACTGGTGAGTTGTTCTTTGATGGCGATGGTAGTCTTGGACTATTTTCGGCTCAGAAGATTGCGACGTTCAGCAATTTATCTGCTTTATCAATTAGTGATTTTTCAGTTGTTTAAAATGGCAACAATTAATCTGGGTTAAGATTGGAATATAATTTAGCAAGTAGCGAAAAATCAAGGCTTTTCGCTACTTTTGTGCGTAGATCGTATTGTAATCGATTGCTAACAAGCATGGTTTAAGGGCAAATTCTGGAGCATTTTGGTGAAACTACTCTCTCTCAGCAACGGCCACGGCGAAGATGTGATTGCCGCCAAGATACTGCAATCACTGCAACAGAAATGTGCGGCGGCGGAGATTGTGGCGTTGCCGATCGTCGGTAAAGGCCAAGCTTACCGAGATTTGTCTATTCCGATTTGGGGTGATGTGAAAACCATGCCATCGGGTGGCTTTAACCAAGATGGTCAGCAGCTTTGGCTTGATGTGCAGGGTGGGTTGCTACAACTGACGATCGGTCAATGGCAAGCGGTGAAACGCTGGGCAAAAGCAGGCGGCAAAATTTTGGCAGTGGGTGATATTGTGCCGCTGTTGATGGCACGGTATAGTGGCGCGGCTTATGGCTTTGTTGGTACGGCCAAGTCTGAGTATTATTTGATGGATGGTAATCAACAGCCTTTGGTGCATCGGCAAAAGAGTTTAGAGGCGCGCAGTGGCTCGATCTATTTTCCTTGGGAGCGTTGGTTGATGCGGCATCCTAATTGTCAGGGGGTGTTTCCGCGCGATCGAATTACTGCCGAAAAATTAAATAAATTTCAGATTCCGGCTTGGGATTTGGGTAATCCGATGATGGATGGGTTGCAAGGAGGGCGAGAAGTTAGTGAATTAGTGGATAGTGGGTCGGATTTACGGGTGACTATTTTGCCCGGTTCGCGGCCACCCGAGGCTTATCGGAATTGGCAGATGTTGGTGGCGGGGTTAGAGAATTTAGGGGCGGTGTTGTCTGGAAGGGGCATTGAGGCGATCGCTGGGATTACGCCTTCTTTGGATTTGGCGGAGTTACAAAAAAATCTGCAAGCTTGGCAGTTTATGGGTTTTGGTGAATGGGGCGGTACTTGGCAGCTCAATAATCTCAAGCTCCATTTGGCGGTAGATCAATATGCCCATTGCTTGGCTTGGGGTGATGTAGCTTTGGCGATGGCGGGGACGGCGACGGAGCAGTTTGTGGGTTTGGGTAAACCAGCTTTGGTAATACCCGGTGCGGGGCCACAGTTTACCCGGTTGTTTGCGGAGCGCCAATGTGATTTGTTGGGTGAATCGGTGATTTTGGTGAATGATCCACA
>JANOXZ010000184.1:0-2263 GCA_031418695.1 Synechococcales cyanobacterium VAR_35_metabat_10 | reverse complement strand
TGTGGATATCGATGCCTTGGTTGTTCGTTATGCTGACCCGACTTACTGGCATCAAGCGATTCAAGATGAAGCTGAATCTAACCTTGGCTGAAAAGTATAGCTAGCAAAGGTTAGAAATGTACTTTTACCTTTTTGGCGCGTTGGGCACTTTTAGCCAATCATTATATCTTTGATACTGTTGTTATAAACATCACTGGAACTTTGGACTGTTCAGTTTCTTTTCTAACCCCATGAACTTCTACTGATGTACTTTTACTAATTATTTTTAAATTTAGTAACAAATGTAGCAATTACTCATTGGTCGAGTCTGTTATCTTTTATATTGTGGCTCGCACAAATTGCAGCAATTTATTGGCGCCCCAAAATTACTGAAAAAACGGTAGCAGTTCTGAATAAAACGCAGCCATAGTCAATAACGTTCTTACCCTTTAAATCATTTACCCATGAAAATTTTAGTGACAGGCGGAGCTGGTTTTATTGGATCGCATCTAATTGATCGACTAATGAAGGAGCAGCATGAGGTGCTCTGTTTAGATAATTTCTACACGGGTACCAAGCGTAATATTAGTCAATGGATAGGACATCCTAACTTTGAATTGATTCGCCACGATGTGACAGAGCCGATTCGTCTAGAGGTAGATCAAATATACCATTTAGCCTGCCCTGCTTCTCCAGTTCACTATCAATATAATCCAATTAAAACGACCAAGGTGAATTTTCTTGGGACTTTAAACATGCTGGGGTTAGCAAAAAGAGTAAAAGCTAAATTTCTCCTTGCTTCTACCTCAGAAGTTTATGGTGACCCAGATGTTCATCCACAGCCAGAAGACTATCGTGGTAATGTCAATACGATCGGTATTAGGTCTTGCTATGACGAAGGCAAACGCATTGCCGAAACTCTCAGCTTTGACTATCATCGCGAGCACAATGTGGATATTCATGTAGCGAGAATTTTCAATACGTATGGGCCAAGAATGCTGGAAAACGATGGCCGAGTAGTTAGTAATTTCATATCCCAGTCTCTACGGGGTAATCCATTAACAGTATATGGAGATGGCTCTCAAACACGCAGTTTCTGCTATGTAGAAAATCTGGTAGATGGTTTGATAAAATTGATGGAAAGTGATCGCACCGGACCAATTAATTTGGGCAATCCCGAGGAATACACCATTATGGAATTAGCTCAAAAGATCCGTGGTCGACTGAATCCCAGCCAAGAAATAGTCTTTAAGCCATTGCCTCAAGATGATCCTAGGCAGCGCAAGCCAGATATTACCAAGGCAAAAAGTTGGTTGAATTGGCATCCCGACATCCCCTTGGAAGAAGGATTAACTAGAACCATTGCTGAATTCAAACAGCGCATAGAAGCGAATCCGCATCTAGTCGAAGCTTTAACTACAGCAGCTACTTAGACCACACAAATTTTATAGATTCAACGCAAGAATAACCTTAGAGGAAATCAAAAATGAAAGTTTGTGCAATTGGTACTGGCTATGTAGGTTTGGTCACAGGAGTTTGCTTAGCGCACATTGGTCACGATGTATTGTGTGTAGACAACAATCCTGCGAAAATTGAAATGATGCAGGCTGGTAAGTCTCCAATTCATGAACCAGGACTTTCTGAGATGATGCAAGTAGCGATTAACGCTGGTAAATTAAAGTTCACCACTGACTTAGCTGCTGGAGTAAAACATGGTGAAATTCTGTTTATCGCAGTAGGCACTCCTCCACTCCCAGATGGTTCCAGCGATACTCAGTATGTAGAAGCCGTCGCCCGGGGCATTGGTCAACACCTCAATGGTGGATATAAAGTAATCGTTAACAAATCTACCGTCCCGATTGGTTCTGGTGACTGGGTAAGTATGTTGGTAATGGATGGGGTCAATGAAAGAGCGCCCCAGCCAGAACTAGTGAGTGCTGGTGGTATTGCAATATCACCTTCATCTCCGCAATTTGACGTAGTTAGTAACCCGGAGTTTTTGCGGGAAGGTTCGGCAATCTATGATACTCTCAATCCTGATCGCATTGTTCTAGGTGGCAATAGTAGTCAAAAGGCGATCGACCTGATGTTGGAATTATATGCTCCTATTCTTGAAAGAAAATATGTTACCGAGGATGCTTCACTACCCCCTGTAAACGTCTTAATTACAGACTTAGGGTCAGCGGAAATGATCAAGTATGCCGCAAACGCTTTCTTGGCCACCAAAATTAGTTTTATCAACGAGATTGCCAATATCTGTGAGCGGGTTGGCGCTGATGTTACT